>JAISVU010000144.1 GCA_031271375.1 Clostridiales bacterium
TTTGTCAAGCATATCTGGCAGGCAGCCGCTGCTTCCCCCGTAGGGGATAGTATTATAAAAAGCCGTGAAATAAGCGGCGTCCCGGGCAATAACCGAAACCAAGCCCTCAATATCAACGCTGTCTTGAACAGGCAGGGCAAAACAGACTTCATAGCCTTCACGGGCGTACACTGCGGCAAGGCTTTCAGGGCAATCTGAAGGATACTCAAACTTGCGGGCCGGCATACGCGTCCCGCCGCTGACGCCGCCCAGCCTGACGGCTCCAAGCGTCGCGCCGCATTGACAAGGGAACGGGCTTTGCTCATTCGATCCTGGGTTAAGCCCTCTAATCAGCCATTCTTCACATTTCTCCCGTTTCCTTTGCCTGACCTTAACAATAAGTTTCTCCATAACTGACGAAAATTCCGAGGGGCGGATAGGCTTGAGCAGATATTCGGCAACTCCGGAGCTTATAGCGCCTTTCGCGTATTCAAAATCATTATGGCCGCTTACTATTAAAGTATCTATGTCAGGCATGTTTTCTTTTATCCATCCGGCCAGCCGCAATCCGTCCATAGGAGACATTTGGATATCAGTAATAACAATGTCAACCATTGTATTCTTTAAGGTTTTAATCGCAGCCTGGCCGTCCTCCGCAAGGGCCGCTACCTGAACGCCGCGGCATCGGGTTTCGAGTAGCTGTGTCAGAAATCGCGCCGACGCCGGCTCGTCTTCCACTATCATTACCCGAATCAAGATAGCGCCTCCTCTCCGTATACCCTGCAAATTGAAAATTCATAGCGCCATTCTAGCATTTTTTTAAGCAAAATGCAAGAAATTAAGCCGCAGGGCATTGCTGTATCCAGGACTATAAAGCGCAAAGAAGCCGCTATATTGTGTTTTTTCCGGGTCTTGCGATAAAGATTATAGCGGATATTAGGAGTATTATCAGGACGCCCAGTATAATTAAGTAGTCGTTTGAGCCGAGCGTCTGGACAGAGGCCTGGCCGTCAGCCTCCCAACCCGGCATACCGCCGAAATCTATTCCTTCTTCTCCGCCAAAACCGCCGGGAATAAAGCCCTGCATATCGGAAAAAGACGTGATTTGCTCTTCCGTCACTCCCAGAGCGGTTAACCGCGATTTTACGTCTTCCGTCAGCTCTCCGCCGGATTCCATTAATATAGGGATCGCTTGCTGCGCTATGTTCATGTCAATGCCTTCCAAGCCGTTCATCCCCATCATTCCCAAACCGCCGGGGCCGCCGTTTTCCCCTGGCGCCTCCTGCCCGTCCCGGTTGCCGCCCATACCGCCGCCGCCCATCATGGAACCCATCGCGGATAAATCTACGCCTGACGAATCCACTAAGGCGGAGCTGTCTGCGTTCTGTCCGGCTGTGGTTGATGGTATCGTACCGTCAAGCTGGCCGTTCACGCTCTCGGCGCGGAGCATCCCCAGCTCAACGAACTCCTCCAGCGCGGCTTGGTATTGCTCGTATGTGAAATACGCGGTGGCGTCGCTTTTGACGTATTCGCCGATCTTCGCGTCCAGCGCGTTAACCGTGCTTTCAAACAGGCCGCTTTCAAAATACCCGTTGGCGATTTGGCTCAGGTATTCGTGATATTTCTCAAAATATTCCGGGACTTCCAGCAGCTTGTTTAAGAGAGGCCTGTCCTCCAGGCTTACGCCGCTTACCGGCGTGTCTATCGGGAAATTAACCACGCTTGACGCGTTCCCGGACTGATAGCCGCCGAAAGCAAGGCCGTAGTCCCAGGGCAGGACGGTGAGTTTTCCTTCGCGCTCGTAGATGTAGTAATTCTGCTGCATATTGGAGATGTAGCTGTCCAGATTGACGACGAACGTATGGGCCGCGAAGTAACGGAGGATTTGATCCACGTCGAAGTATTCTTCCAAATCCGTCCCTTCGTTAAGGTTCTTAATCGCGGTAATAACGCGCTGCTTGTCCTTGTCTGAGTTGCCGCCAAAGACCGCGTTGTCGAAGATGGAGCTGTAGCTGGATATCTCGCCGTCGGTATAGAGGAGCGAACCTCCCCCGGAACCGCCGAAGCCGCCGAAGCCCATGCCGCCGACCATTCTGTCATTCGCTTGTCCTTCTGTTAAGCCCGCCCCGGCAGACGGTTCGGCGGCGGTTAAATCCATGCCGCCTAATGACTGCGTATCATCAGCTTCAATATCATCCGATGGCAATGTTTCGGTGGCATTAATGCCTTCGGGCGGCTGCATGTTCGAAAAGTCCATGCCTTCAGGCGGCTGCATGTTCGAAAAATCCATGCCCTCAGGCGGCTGCATGTTTGAAAAATCTATGCCTTCAGGCGGCTGCATGTTCGAAATGTTCTGACCTTCGGGCGGCTGCATGTTCGAAAAGTTCTTACCCTCAGGCGGCTGCATGTTCGAAAAGTTCTGACCCTCAGGCGGCTGCATGTTTGAAAAGTTTTGACCCTCAGGCGGCTGCATGTTTGAAAAGTTCTGACCCTCAGGCGGCTGCATAATATCAGTTTCGGCCTCAGTCGCAACGCCGCCTTGCTGATTCCCCGGCAGCCCTGGGAAAACCCTCTGGCGCATATCGCCGAATCCTTCAGGCGCGTCCTCAAACATGTCCTCGAAATCCCCGCGCCGACCCATAGATATCTTCACGCTGTAGAGCTGCCCGCCCGCCGTGTCGTAAACCCTGTCGAGGAAGGATTTGTCATACCGCTCCAGAGCCACGAAGAAGCCGTAGTCCTTCCCGTTTACCGTGACGCTGGCGTAGTTCACGAGCGGAGTGTCCACCCCGGCATAATTCATTATGTCGTAGGAGATATAATCCTTCATGTAGGTTGCGTCGCCCATCATGTTGTTTATGCAAAACGCGTCCAGCCCGTAGCAGGTCTGCCCCTTGACATACTTGTTAAACTTGAATTGCAGGCTGTACCTCGCGGCTTCGGAATCCGCCCCCTGCGAACCCCTGTTCCCCATCGAAAGGCTGGAGTTGCCCTTCGTGCGGACGCCTACGGTCGTGAAGGTTTCGCCGTTTATTACCAGGTCGGCGGATATCCATTCTTTGGCCTGGGCGTTGTCCAGAAGCCCTTGCCAGTCCTCTTCGGCGGTTTGGATGTCTATTGTAAGTATCTCTTCGCCGAACAGCTTTTCCTGGTATTCAGGCGCGCTTGAGGTGTCGAACGTGTTCGCGCCGTAGACGATAAACCCCGAGAACGCCAGGCAAAAGGCGATGCACACGGCGACGGCCGCCGAAATTCGTTTGCTTGATATCATGCTATCACCCCATTTTCAATTTCTTAAATCTTACATATAATAGTCGCCATTATATGAAACAAGCGTTGCGTTGTGAACGCCCTGCACTGCCGTCAGCGCGTTCACGAAGGCGGATGAGGATTCTTTCAGCCGCACTTCCAGCGTCAGCTCCACGCCGTCTCTGGTTACGCTTTTGGCCTTGAGGACATGCTTTTTCGTCGCGGCCTTTACAACGGAAACAGCCTGGTTTTCGGCCTGCTCGCCGGAGCAGCTAATAACCACCACATAAGGGCTGTCGGAGGTTTTGCGGTTGACGAATATGAACAGCATGACGCCGATTACGACCGAGCCGATGACGGCCAGCGGAATAAGACCGACGCCTACGATTATGCCGACCGTAATTGACCAGAACAGATAAACCAAGTCCAGCGGCTCCTTTACGACGGTTCTGAAACGGACGATTGACAGCGCCCCGACCATCCCCAGCGAGGTTATAAGGTTTGACGAAACCGCCAGGATAACCAGCGTCGTTATCAAGTCCATCGCTATAAGCGAAATCCCGAAAGACGATGAGTGCATAACGCCTCTGAAGGTCTTTGAGTACACGAAGAAGATAAACAAGCCGAGGGCGAAGGACACCAGCAAGGCCGCCAGTATGTCCGGGACGGAAAAGGTCGCCGCTCTGTCAAGAAAGCTGAAGTTAAAAAGTTGTTCCAACATTGGTAATTCCTCCTGATTTTAGTTATACAAATCTTGCCGCAACGTATTTTGAAAATTCTGTCTCGCTGCGGGAGCCTATCTGCAAAACGTCGCGGAATATATCCGGCAGAAAACCGTCGTATTTTATCTCCAGTATAATGCCGGATGCCGCCGGTATTGTGGCCAGGCTTGGGTTAAGAAAACCCGAAACGCTGTTTGAAACCCTTATATTGCTGTCAAACGTCACGCGGACGTTCCCGGCGCGGTAGACATACGCTTCCCTGTGATAATCCACCAAAGCCTTAGGCCTGAGGTTTTGGTAACGCGCTGTTGTGTAAAACTCCATTAATAACGGATTGTCCGGCCTTTTCAGTATTTCAAGGTTCCCGGCAAGCAGCGCCCCGCAATCCTCCGCCGATATACGCGCGCTTTCCTTATAACAGAGCTTGTTGGCCTTGCTCTTTTTTTCAAGCCGGATGAATCCCGTGTCCCCGTTATAATATCTGAGCCGGAACTTTTCGCGCCTGCTCATGCCGGACAGCTTTTCAAAGACGGCCTTGTCTTCGAAATTGTCGAAGTACAGGCTCCGAACTATGTATCCGCCGTCCGGCATAGCGTTCTCGTCCGGCTTGGCAAGCGCCCGCAGCCTTGCCCGCAAAACGGCGCAGTCCACCGCGTTGATATTAAGCTTGATTTCATGCCTCCCGTCCATTGGCGTCTCCCCCCTCAAAAAATGTAATAGGGAGCATTATACAGGCCAAACCTTGAAGAAACCTTGAAATCCATTTTAAAAAAATATTGATAAACTCAGATAAAAACCATAATTTGTTCATAATTGGGGTTTATAATTTCATCGTCTAAAAATATAACCGGAAAGGGATATGGCAATGAACGAGGTTAAAACAATCTACATAGCCGACGACGAGGCGAATATCAGGCTGGCAATTAAAGCGTTTCTTGAAAACGCGGGGTTCGCCGTCAGGGACTTTGAAAACGGCGATCTCCTGCTGGCCGCGTTCCATGAAAGCCCGGCAGACTTAGTCGTGCTGGACGTTATGATGCCCGGTTCAAACGGCTTTGTCATATGCAAGGAAATCCGCAAGGCAAGCCGTGTGCCGATAATCATGCTTACGGCGAGGGATAGCGACCTGGATTACGCCACCGGTCTGGACTTGGGGAGCGACGATTACCTTACAAAACCATTCAGCCCGATGGCTCTGGTTATGCGGGTTAAGGCCATTTTCCGGCGCATGGAGTATGACCGGGCCGCCTTTGCGGAAGCGGCGAAAGTTAACGTCGGCGATTCTATGCCTTATGAAGCCATAGAAGGCGGTGAGCCTTATGCCAGCGAAGCGGAAAACTAAAGTACGGGCAAAAATCCTGATAGTATTCACCGCCATCATGCTTGTGTCCTTCTCGCTGATATGGGGAATCTTCAATATCGCAGTGGGAAGATACATAGAAAACAGCGCCATTGCGCAGCTGGCAGAAGCGAGGCGGTTATTGGAAACAATGGGGCAAAGGCCGCCGGTTGAACCCCCGCTCCAAGAAGACGCGCCCCAGCCGGAAGGCCTTGATCCTGTAAGGCGCAACGCTTTCCGCATCCAGGCAAATATGTTTCCGGTGGATGAATCCGGCAACTTGCTTGAGGGCAGCGTCTCCGACGAGACAGCGGAAATAATCGGCGCAATAAAGGACAAGAGCATAAACATAAAGGATTTGGAAAACCGGCAGGTCAGGACTGAAAACTGGGTATATTATGTGTCGGCCTATAAGGCGGAGGGCAGCCCTTTGGGCGACAGCGCCTATTGGGTAATTTACGCCGACGTCACCGGGCTTTCATATTTCGCTGCCACTATAAATCTCTTTCTTATTCTCCTGGTCTTGGTTATGTTCGCGGTGACGGTGTTTGCCGCCTTTATCCTGTCAAACTCCATTACCGGCCCGATAAAGCGGCTTGGGACGCTGGCCGCCGCCATAGGAAAGGGCGACTTCACGCCAAACGACTTTATGTTTAAAGACCAGGAATTCGCCGACTTGAATACGGCGCTTAATAAATCCGCAATACAGCTTGGAGCCTATGACAGCGAGCAGAAGACCTTTTTCCAAAACGTGTCCCATGAGCTAAGGACGCCGCTGATGTCGATAAAGTGTTACGCGGAGGGGATATCAGTGGGGTTAATGGAACCGGCGGCGGCAAGCGCGACAATCCTTGAGGAAACAGACCGGCTGAACGATATGGTAAAGGATTTACTTTATATATCAAAGATTGATAACATAACGACGGTTTATTCCGCCGCCAAAACGGACCTTATTGAAATTGTACGCTCCGGGGCGGCGCGCCAGCAGGCTGTCGCGGATAAGAAAGGGATTCGTTTTGAATTTGATACGGACGATACGCCTGTTTACTGCGACTGCGTGAGCGAGCTTATAAGCCGCGCCGTTGACAACCTTATATCCAACGCTATACGGTACGCAGGATCGGAAATCGTGCTGTCCGCCCGCAAGAAGGCCGCGGACGCCGTTATCCGCGTTAAGGACGACGGGGCCGGAATATCGCCGGAAGCTATGCCTCATATCTTTGAGCGGTTTTACAAGGGCGCCGACGGCAATCACGGCATCGGGCTGTCCATAGTCAAATCGATCGTTACGCAGCATAACGGCAGCGTGACGGCTGAAAACAATAATAACAGGCGCGGGGCGGCGTTTACAATAACCTTGCCCCGCACGGCCGGGAGGTAGCTATGTCCGCACAATTCTCCGATACGGAGTTCACGCTTTTAAAAGACGCGCTGACCGTTTACGAATGGGCTTTGAAAACCCTTATGACAAAGCTTCAAATAATTCATGAGGATTTGAAGAATTTTCAAGGCGGCAGCCCTATCGAGCATTTTAAGGGAAGGATAAAAACGCCTGACAGCATAGCGAAAAAGCTCCAAAAACTGAATTTGGAGATAACCGCCGAGAACGCGAAACAGCGCTTGCAGGACATAGCGGGAACCAGAATAATCTGCCAGTTCTCAAAGGACATCTACAGCCTTGTGGAAACACTGAAATCCATGCCGGACTGCGAAGTCATTCTTGAAAAGGATTACGTAACAAATCCCAAGCCCAGCGGATACCGCAGTTACCACTTAATAATGAACGTACCTGTTTTTTATTCCGGCAAGACCGAGAAAATACCCGTCGAAGTCCAAATCAGGACGGAAGCGATGGACTTTTGGGCCACGCTTGAGCATAAAGTCCGCTACAAGTATAACGAGTATATCCCTGCGCATTTGAGCGACGAGCTTATCATCTGCGCCGATAAAATCGCGGAGCTGGATAACCGGATGTATCTGATACACGATATTATTTCTTTGATAAATCAGTAAAGCAGCCCGCCGCTTAATTGGCAAATTGCTTACAGTATCACGTCAAACCTCACCCATTTCCCGTACTCGCCGGATATGCCGATACTTGCCTTGTGCGCGTCCGCTATCATCTTGGCTATGGAAAGCCCTATGCCGTAGCCGCCTGTCTCCCTTGCCCGGGACTCGTCGCTGCGGTAGAACCGCTCAAAAACCCGGCCCCGCTCCTTGTCTGCAATGCCCGCGCCTGTGTTGTATACGGAAATGCGCGGGCAGCTTCCTTCCTTTGTAAGTGATATTTTCACTTTGCCGTTTTTATCGGAGTGTTTTATAGCGTTGTCTATAAGTATGGCGACAAGCTGCTTTATCTGGTTTTCATCGCCGGTATATCCTATATCCTCCGCAATGCCGTATGAATATTCCTTGCCTTCTTCAAAGGCCGCTTCTTCAAACTCCAACGCGGCATTAAGAACCGCGCCGCTTAAATCGAACTCAGAATGTACGCGTTTAGGCGCGGTTTCATCCATTTTGGCGAGGGCCAGAAGGTCGCCGACTAAGGCGTTCATCATGCCAAGCTGGGACGTAATATGCGCAATCCGCTTGTTACCGCCGATTTCATTGCCCAAAAGCTCGGCGTTCGCTCCGATAATCGTCAGCGGCGTTTTAAGCTCATGCCCCGCGTCGGAGATAAAGCGGCGCTGCTTGTCCAGCGCCGTCCTCACCGGCTCCACCATCCACCGGGCCAGGAACGCGGCGATTCCAATCAAGACCAGCCCGGCAATCCCGGCCACCCACAGTGAGAGCCGCGTCAAGTCGTCAATAATGCCGATCTCAATGCTGCGCTCGGCAAAGACTAATATCCGCCCGTATGTTTTTTCCGCCGATAAATAATAAAACTCCCCGATTTCGCCTTTTTCCCTGCCTCCGTCCAGCACGGCCGATATATAGCCCTGCGCGTTCCCTTCGTTAAAGTCGAACATCATGTCCACGTTTAACTCAATGACCGCGCCGTCTTCGCCTAGCTTGGCGTAAAAGAACCGCCCGGCCCGCATGATTTCGTTTTCGGGGAAAGGGCCTCTCATGTTCATATCGGGCATCCCGCCGAATCTTCCTTCCATCGGCTCCCTCGGCGGCAGGAAAAAGCCGCCGTTTTCCGCCACCTGCCGCATGAAGTCCTCAGTACGGCTTATTGACGTGCGGCTGACGGTGATATTAAGCGCAAGAAGGACGGCGGCGAAAACAAGGGCCAGCGTCCCGACGACCACGGCGATAATTTTGATCCTGAGCCGTTTTATCATTCCGTCTTAACCTCCAAAACATATCCGGTGTTTCTCACGGCCTTTACTTGCAGGTCGGAGCCGATCGCCGCCAGCTTCTTCCGCACGAAGGAAACATATACCTCTATCGTGTTATACTCGGCGTCCGTATCGTAGCCCCATATCTTTTCTATAAACCGCTCTTTGGGAACGATTTGGCGGCTGTTCTGCATGAGTATGTCCATAATGAGGTATTCTTTAGCAGCCAGCTTCACCGCGCCTTTTACGCCCCTCAGCTCGTGGGTGTTCTTGTTTAAAGAAGTGTTGCCGGACGTAAGCTCGTCCCCGATAAACTCGCTCCCCCTGCGGGTTATGGCCCGGAGCCGCGCCAAAAGCTCCCCGGAGACGAAGGGTTTTGTCAGGTAATCGTCCGCGCCTGTGTCCAGCCCGTTTATCTTGTCCTCAGCCTCGGACTTGGCTGTTAGGAGCAGCACGGGCGTCGCGTTGCCCTGTTTGCGGATGGAACGCAGGACTTCCACGCCGTTCTTGCCCGGGAGCATAATGTCCAGGATTATCGCGTCATAAACCCCGGTCATCGCGCTGTCCTCGCCGGAGGGGCCGTCATAAGCGGCGTCGGCCTCGTGCATATTTTGCCGGAGAATGTCGATTAATACCTCGGAAAGCCGCCGCTCGTCCTCTATAACCAGAATCTTCATTGAAAGCGCCTCCTCATCTCCATTATAGCAAAGAACCTTGAAGTTTTATTGAAAAGTTTTAAGAAAGGTTTTCTCCGTCCCTCTGTGCCTCCGTGTGTAAAATTCTTTTAAAATATTTTTACGCACAGAGGCACGGAGGCACAGAGGGAGGAAAGGATATTAGAGAGATATAAAAATTTCTATTTTTCAATCTTTCTTCAAGGTTTCAGGTTTATTATATCAAACATCGGAGGGAGATAAAAATGAGTAACGTATTCAAGCGCAACGAAGTCAAATACCTTCTTACGAAAGAGCAGCGGCTTAACCTTGAAAACTCGCTGAAGCGCCATATGCGGCCCGACGAGTACGGGGAATATTTCGTGCAGAACCTTTATTTTGACAATGATAGCTGGGACGTTATCCGCGCTTCGCTGGATAAACCTTTCTATAAAGAGAAGCTGCGGCTTCGCTGTTACGGGCTTGCGGCACGCGGAGCCGGATGCTTCCTTGAACTCAAAAAGAAATGCGGCGGGGTAGTTTATAAACGCAGGGCGGATATACCGGCGGAGAGGTTTGCGGGGCGTTCGGTAAGGGAGGCGATTTCGCGGATTGATTCGCAGATAGCGCGGGAATTGAGCTTTTATCTGCAATCAAATCCTGTAACGGAGCGGATTTACATAGGCTACAACCGGAC
>JAISVU010000184.1 GCA_031271375.1 Clostridiales bacterium
AAAAACGAAGAATTGAGGTTAATCCGCATGAACGAAGTTGAGGAAAAGGAAGTCCTCTGGCTCTGGTATCCCTACGTCCCGTTTGGGAAAATCACGGTCATTCAGGGCGACCCCGGCGACGGAAAAACCACGGCGGTTTTAGCGATAGCCGCGGCGGTTACGATGGGCATCGCCCTGCCGGAATGCACGGCTGCCTCCGAGCCTATGAGCGTGATTTTTCAGACCGCCGAGGATGGGCTTGGGGACACGGTTAAGCCCCGCTTGGTACAAGCCGGGGCCGACTGCCAGCGCGTCATCGTCATTGACGAAAGCGAAAAAGAGCTGACGCTCTCCGACACACGGATTGAGCGGGCCATTGAGCAGACCGGCGCGAAGCTCTTTATCCTTGACCCGCTGCAAGCCTATATCGGGTCTGACGTGGATATGCACAGGGCGAATGAAATACGGCCTGTTTTGAAGCGTATCAGCGCCATTGCGGAGAAAACCGGCTGTGCCGTGATTGTGGTCGGGCATCTCAATAAAGGAGCCAGCAAGAGCCAGTACCGCGGTCTTGGGAGCATTGATATCCAAGCCGCCGCCCGAAGCGTCCTCACGGTTGGGCGTATAAAGGGTAAGAAGTATCTGAGGGCAATCGCCCAAGGTAAGAACAACCTCGCGCCGGAAGGCCAAACCATTGGTTTTGAGCTTGACCCTGACGCGGGCTTCCGCTGGGCCGGTACCCTTGAAATAACGATTGACGATTTGCTGTCCGGGGCCATGCCTGGACGTGATACCACGTATGACAGGGCTGTCGCTTTTTTACAGGCGGAACTTGCCAACGGTAAACAGCCCGCCTCCATTCTTTGCGAACTCGCCGCCGAAGATAATATTTCCGAACGAACCTTGAGAAACGCGAAGCAGGCTCTTGGCGTTTGGTCTGTAAAGAATGATAAGCAGTGGTATTGGGCCTTGCCTGTGATAAAAGGAGGGTCAAAAAATGGACCGTTTTAAGGCTGCAACATTGCAAGGCTGCAAGGCGCCTATATATGCACCTTGCAGCCTTCCTTCTTGCCGTATTGGTATGAAGGCAAGAGAAATTCGCGAAAACGTTGATTTTAAGCCGTTTTCAGGACTGATGACGGTTATAAAACCGAGCCGTTCTAAGGCTGCAAGATTTCAAGGCTGCAAGGCTCCTATATACGCATCTTGCAGCCTTCCTTCTTGCCATGTTAAGGAGCATGTTTATGGCTGACAAATGTGTAGTCCGCAATCAGGCGTACAAGCGCGGCGGCCTGAACAAGAGGGAACGCCACAATGAGCGCAAAAACGCCGAATATATGAACGACGATATTATTCCCGAACGCGCCGGTTTTAATATCCATTATAAACGGTGCGAGGGCGGATATGAGCAGACCTTTGACAAAATGCTCTCCGACGGCGTGATTAGCACGCGGGGCCTTCCCAATGACCCGCATATTGTGGATGAGCTGGTCTTTGACGTGAACTCCGCCTACTTTGAGCGTCACGGCGGATATGAATACGCCAGAGCGTTTTATAATGAGGCGTACCGGCTGGCGGCCACGGCGATTGGCGGTAAACAGTACGTCCTGTCCGCCGTTATGCACGCCGATGAGCGCAACAAGGCACTTTCGGAGGAATTGGGCCGTGACGTATATCATTATCACCTTCACGTTGTTTACGTTCCCGTCGTTGAAAAGGAAGTCTATTTCAGAAAGAACAACAAGAACCCCGAGCTGGCCGGAAAACTCAAAGAAGTCATCACCCAAGTCAGTCATTCCAAGAAATGGCCCAGATACAAAACTGACAGAGGCTGGGTAAACTCCTACTCCTTGTTGCAAGACCGCTTTTTTGAGCATATGCGGGCGGCGGGTTTTTCGGATATTGACCGTGGAGAGCGCGGTTCCACAGCCGGGCATTTATCGGTTTTGGAATATAAGGCACAACAGGAGGCGCAGCGCGCTTCCGTTCTCTCCGATATTATACGGCAGCGGGAGGAAACCGCCGCCGCTATTGATGGGTTGATTGAGGACAAGGAGCGTACAGCCGCCGAGTTAGAGCAAAAGACCGAAAAGAAGCGGGAGCAGCTTAACAGCCTTAATAAGAAAACCGCCGCTAAAAAGAAAGAAGCCGCCGAAATCGAGGACATTGAGAAGCTAGGCAACAAGCGCGGCTTGATGGGAGGCGTCACCCTTTCCGCTGATAATTGGACAAAGTTTCTGAACCTTGTCAAGGAAGGCATTAATTCACGCGGCATTATTGCGAGGCTTCGTAAAAAAGTAGATGAAGCCGCGCCCAAGATTGATGAGCTGGAGAAACAGCTTAAGGCCAAAGACACCGAAAAATCCAGCCTTATGGACACGCTTCAATATAATCAGGCCAAAATACGGGCGCCGCGCCGCATGGCTGAAACCATAGCCGACATCATGAGGAACCCTCCAGAGCAGGAGCGGCAATATTTTGACCGCTACACCGCCAAACAGAAGGGGGCTGAGTTGTAATGCTTGATAAAAACATGATTGAACAGGCTAGAAGCACCGACATTATCGCATTTTTTGAACGTCGGTACGGTTTTTCGTTTGTTAATCGCGGATCTTCATTTCGCTGTTCTCAGCATCCCAGCCTTGCCATAGACAGCGACCGCCGCTCATGGTATTGGCATAGCAAGGGCATGGGCGGCTTCGGAGTGCTGGATTACCTGATAAAAGCTGAAAACATGCCGTTCCGTGATGCGGTACAGGCCGTGACAGGCATCGCCCCGGCGGCAGTCCCGGCCCATAAGAAAGAAAAGCCGGATAAGACGCTTATACTCCCCGAAAAGAACGCTATACCTCTCCGCCTGTTCGATTACCTTTGTAATAAGCGCGTTATTGATAACAAGATTGTAAATGCGCTTATTCAAGAAGAAAAACTCTATGAGGACAAGCACGGAAACGTTGTGTTTATCGGATTTGATAGTTACAAAACGCCACGATTCGCCAGCTTGCGCGGAACGAATGGTGATTGTCGTTTCCATAAAGACTGCCCCGGAAGTGATAAGCGCTACGGTTTCAATATGACGGCTTCCGTACCTTCTGTACGGCTGTATATCTTTGAAAGCCCCATAGACGCCATGAGCCACGCAAGCATTGAGAACGCCGTCACAGGCGACGCGGAGGCATGGAAACGGCACAACCGCCTGTCCTTGGCAGGAACCTCTGACGCGGCGATACCATTCTTTCTGAATCAGCATAAAACCGGTATGGAGTTAATTCTCTGCATGGACAATGACCCCGCCGGACGGGAGGCATCCGCCGTTATAGCCCGGAAATATGCTGAAAAGGGTCTGCTAACACGGATTGAATACCCTGTGTGTAAAGATTTTAATGAGGATTTACAGGCTCGCGTTTTACGCGATAAGGGCGCTCGTTCGCCGGAAAGGACAGCTTATGAGAAATGAAAAGACTGTAGAAATAAATGTCAAAACCGTCTTCGCGGGGAAAAGAACCGATAAGCAAGCCTTTGTTGACCTTATCCTTTATAAAATGAGGTCAGGCGACCGCGAACAGGCCCTTGAATCTTCTCTGCCCGCAGGGTATAATAATGGTGTGGTTTTCCCTGATGTACACGCTCTTTGAAAGGGGAAATCGTGAAATGAACAACGATTACAGCGTGTATTCGGGATTAAAGGAATTAAATCCATCGGAAACAGGTAAAAGAGCGGCGATATACTGCCGTCTGTCCAAGGACGACGACGAGCGGGAGGGGGAAAGCGCCAGCATCCAAAACCAGAAAGCTCTCCTTGAGGACTATTGCTCAAATCAGGGCTGGGAAGTGACCGCCGTGTATATCGACGACGGGTACACCGGCCTGAACATGAATCGGCCAGACCTAATGCGTATGCTGAAAGCCGTTGAGCGCAGGCAGATTGACATTGTGCTTACGAAGGATTTATCGCGTTTAAGCAGGAATTACGTGGAGTTCGGGCAGCTCACCGAGCAGTTCTTCCCCAAAAACGGTATAAGGTACATCGCCGTGAACGATTCGGTGGATACCGCCGTGGATGGCGCTTTGGACATGACGCCTTTCCGGGCCGTCGTGAACCAGATGTACAGCGCCGATACGTCCAAGAAAGTCCATTCGTCTTACTTGACAAAAGCGCGCAACGGTCAGTTTACGGGATGTCTGGCTCCGTTCGGCTACAAAAAGTCCGAGGAGTGCAAGAACAAGCTGGAACCCGACGACGACACCGCTCCCATCGTGAAGCTGATATACGATTTGGCCAAGGACGGACGGGGGCCGAACCACATCCGGCGGCGCTTGGAGGATTTGAGGATTCCATGTCCGGCGTGGTGGAACAGACAGAAGGGTTTACGTGATAAAACAACTAAGTTTGAGCGTGAGAACCCCGAAACGGGGCGCTTTATCTGGGATTTTACTACGATTAAGGAGATTCTTGAGAACCCTGTTTATATCGGCTCCATAGCCTCGCAGAAGCAGGTGTACAAGTTCAAGGCGGGCTGGATTAGGGACAAAAAGCCCCACGAATGGCTTGTTGTCGATAATATGCACGAACCCATCGTCAGTCAAGAGGTGTTCGAGCTGGTGCAGGAAAAGGTCAAAACGCGCAAACGCCCCGACGCATGGGGTAATTACAGTATCTTCGCCGGACTTCTGAAATGCGGACAGTGCGGCAGTTCCATGAACGTCCGCCGCGCCAACCAAAAAGGCAAAGACAGGATATATACCTGCTCCAAGTACAATAAGTTCGGCGTGGCACACTGTTCCCAGCACCGTATGAAGTATGATGTTTTGTACAATCTTGTGCTGGAGCAGATACGGTCATACGCGAAGAAGGCTCTGGAAAACGAAACCGATATAGCGGGCCAGCTTATGCGTGACACCCGGCAGGACGACCATAACGAGCGGGCGCTTGTAGAAAAGGCCATAGCGGAGGACTCGTCCCGGCTTGCCACAATAGACAAGATAATAGGTAAGCTCTACGAGGACATGATAGCCGAAAGAATCAGCGCGGAGAATTTCAACGCCCTATTGGAGAAGACCCAGTCAGAGCAAGGCGCTCTCAAAAACCGTCTTGAGCACAACAAAGCGCGAATCGCGGACAGGGAGCAGGAACGTCAGGACACAAGCCGATGGATTAAGCTGATACGGGAATACGCCGACATTCAAGAACTGGACGCGGCGACCTTAAATCAGTTAATAAAAAAGATACTGATCCACGAGGACATGGATGGCAGTATCATACGTCAGACCGTGGAGATACACTTCAATTTCAAAACACAGGCTGACAAGTACAAGCTCATACGTGAGTAACCACGTCTTTTACAACTAATTAGGTATGAATGAAAACCCGGCCTTCTGCCGGGAAAGCCCGATTTTTCCTATCTTTTCGGGCTTTACATAAAATCATGTGAGTACGTTTCATTTATTTAGCCATTACTCAACTGATGGCCGGAGCCGGTGTCGCCCTCGTCGGGATTACCCTTATCCCCTTGCTTTCCGGGCTTTTTACGACCGGAGCGTAGTACAGTCAGTATCGTTTTAGCCGCCGCTGTGAACTTTTCATAACGGCGGCTTTCGCCGCAAACGGCATTTCAATGGAAAGGTACAGGTGATGCGCTAAAGGTGAAATATTACAAGAAATATAAAAATGCCCTTTTAGGTGGTGATGCGCGATGTCCGGGCTGCTTGATTCAATCGCCGGGTGGTTAAGGGAGTTGTTAATC
>JAISVU010000192.1 GCA_031271375.1 Clostridiales bacterium
CATTAACAACCCGCATCCTTGCCGCCCTGCTTATTATCGCACTTGCGGCCCCGGGCCTAGCCCCGCTGCGTGTCCGTGCCGCCGGAGCGTTCATCCCGGATGTCGAGATCAATGTAAGCGGCGCCCTCGAGCTGACGTTTGAGTCCTGCCTGGACACCGTCGTAATGTTCGAGGGAGAGGACTATCCCGTCTTTTTCTTTGAAGATGGCACGGATGTAGGCCAATACATGCTTAAATCGGTAACGATCGCCGATATGGATAGATACGGCAGATTCTATGCCCTTCCTGAAAGCCCGGATATCTTTCTCTGCGGCATATACAGCGACGAGGCGCTTGAAGACATGCTGGACAGGCCGGGGGCATATGCCGTTCCCCTCAGGGAGTATCTGGAAGGCATAGACATACCGGCGGAGCCGTCTGTTACGATAGATGATTTTCTGCCCGTCACCTTAATAACGTATGAAGATGAATACACAGTGACATCCTATGAAGCCGGCTATGACGAGAATGGTTATACGGCCGTTACGCTGTACGGGATCGGTTTCGAGATTGTGTCGATAGTGGGCTCGGCCTTCGAATTTGGGGCCACATGCGTAATTACCGCAGGGGACGAGGTATATACGCCAACCTCCGGCGTTTATAAGGATGAGGAGTACATGTTCAGCTTCAACACAACCGCGGCGCCGGACACGATCACAATTATCAACCCCGAAACCGGAGAGGAAGTTATCGCGATAGACCACAAGAGCCTCGCGGAGCCGGACGCCGCCGCGCCTGAAGACGACTTCCCGGATGAATACGCGGGGCGGTGGGAAGGAAGCGAGGAGGGAATAGACCTTTCCTTTATCGTATATCCTAACGGCACAGGCGAGTATGTCTTTGTACAGGGTGAGTATTACGAGAGCTATCCCATAACCCTAAGCGCAGGCGAAGGAACCTTCGAGGCGGATATACCGGGGGATAACGCGCTGGGGATCGTTAAATGCGGCGGGACATTCGCGTTTGAAGGCGAGGCTGCAGCCCTTGACATAACAACGGAATTTGAAAGCGGCAGCCTGTTTGAGTATTCCATTACCTGCCAAAGAACCCAGCCGGATACGGAACCGATAATGTGGTTTGTGATAAGCGTCGAAGGTATCGAGTACCCTTTGAAAACCTACGATAAAAGCGAGAATGACAACGGCGGCCTGGTCGTAACGATAAACGGCGAAAACCTTAACAGGAAGCCGGAGGGCTTTGAGTTCATGGATCTGTGGATGGGTTATATCACTGACGGCGGCGCGGATTATTACAGTATCGATGAGAGTATCGGCGAAGACACGATCAGCTTTACCTTTGAGGAAATGCACGAGGACGTTGTATTCAGGCTTGTGCATGTACCTACTGGCGAGGTGGAGATGACATACTGGGTGGGAACGCGCCCGCTGGAAGACGTGGTAAGCCCTTACGCGCTGCCGTATGTGGAAGCGGCGATAGCGGACGAAGTAATTACCCCGCTGTCGGATAGCGGCTACACGCTGCCAATAATGCGGAATACGCTGGCGCTCGCGTTGTTTAATTTCATAGCTATGTATAACAGTTATGATTTTGTTGAGGCTATCCCACAAGAGCTAATGGATGCGATTCCGGGGGATGACGCCACTGAGGAAGAGGCGCTTAATTGGATTTATGATTCGCTGGACGCCGCGGGTATTATGGAAGCAACGGAAGACGGTTATGATTACGCCGGTCTCGTCACAAGGGAGCAGGCCGCCGTAATATTCGATAATTTCGCGCTGTTCTTTGGTTATGAGAGCGAGCCGGACGCTTTTGAGTACGACGACGACGCGGACATATCCTCATGGGCCAAAGACAGCGTATACCGCGTAAGGGCGCTGGATATCATGGGCTCAGGCAGCGACAGCTTCATTCCCGGCGATTACCTGACGGTGGAACAAGCGGTTACCTGCATATATAAAGCGGGTGGAGTGGAAGCGGAGACAACGGAAGAGTAAAAAACAGGCCCTAATGAAGAAGTGATATTTACCTTAGCAGCCGAATATTATTCGTTGAACGATTATTAAGGAAGGCTGTTATAATGAGCAGAGAGCATTTAAGAGCGTTTATCAACGAGACAAAGGGCCCGATACTGGAAATTGGGCCCTTTACAGACCCCTTTTTGAAAAAGGGCGTCTATGATGTCAGCTATGCCGATATAAGGAGCAAGGACGAGATATACGAGCATTATCTACCGCATAAGTTATACCCGCCGGAGCTGCTGTATCAGGGCATTGTCCCGATAGATTACGTGATAAAAGACACATATAAGAACGCGGTTGAAGGCAAACGGTTTTCGCTCATATTCTCAAGCCACGTGATAGAGCATGTCGACGATATTATCGCGCATTTCAAGGATTTGTGGGATATTCTGGAGGAAGGCGGATACATCGCGCTCGTTGTGCCGGATAAACGCTATACCTTCGACCATTTTCGGGAGGTTACGCCGTTCAGGGACATGATCGACGTATACCTAAGCGGGGATACCGGCGGCACGGCGCGTTTCGCGTTTGACATGGCCTTTACCTGCCACCCCTGCAACTCGCCAGCCTTATATACAGACGGGAACGTCGGCTTTAACGAAGTAGCGAAAGATACGGGGCGGTATGAAAAGGCCGTCGCACTGTATAAACGCGTAAAGAATGAAGGCTATAAAGTAGGGGATCACAACTGGGTGTTCACTTACGCGTCTTTCCTTGCTTTTGTCAGGGACGGCCTGAGGTCGGGCCTGCTGCCGTTCACGCTCCATTACTCCCACCCGCCGCTGCCGTATACCAACGAATTTACGGCGATACTTAAGAAGGACAGCGCCGTTACGGAAGACCACGAAAAACGTATGGCTGAAATAATAAGGATATCAAGTCTTTCGGATAACAGCTAGAGCTACGCCGCTTCAAACTGGCTCCGGTACAGCTCGGCGTAGAAGCCGTCCCGAGCCAAGAGCTCGTCGTGGGTTCCCTGTTCCACAATCGCGCCTTCGTTCACAACGAGTATAATATCCGCGCTGCGGATGGTGGAGAGGCGGTGGGCGATGATGAAGCTGGTGCGGCCCGCCATAAGGTTTACCATAGCTTCCTGGATAAGCGCCTCTGTGCGGGTATCGACGGAGCTGGTGGCTTCGTCCAGTATCAGTATGCGCGGGTCTGACAGGATAGCCCTCGCGATAGTCATCAGCTGTTTCTGGCCCTGGGAGATATTGCTCGCTTCCTCGTTAAGCTCCATTTCATAGCCTCCGGGAAGGGTTTTGACGAAATGATCCACCCTCGCGGCGTCGGCGGCGGCTTTCACTTCGTCGTCCGTCGCGTCGTCACGCCCGTAACGTATGTTCTCCATGATAGTGCCGTTGAAGAGCCAGGTGTCCTGCAGCACCATCGCAAGCATGTCCCTGAGGTCTTCCCTGGTAAAATCCCGGATGTCATGGCCGTCGATTGTTATGGAGCCGGAATTGACTTCATAGAAACGCATAAGCAGCTTTACCACCGTAGTCTTGCCGCCGCCGGTAGGCCCAACGATTGCGCATGTTTGACCCGCCTTAATCTCGGCGTTGATATTCTTTAACACCACGGTTTCCGGATCGTATCCGAACGTAACGTCGTTAAAACGGACATCGCCCTTAACATCCTTAACCGATACGGGATTAGCGCACTCAGGAAGCAGTTCTTCCTCGTCCAGGAATTCAAAGACACGCTCGGCGGCGGCCACTGTGGACTGCAAGAGGTTCGAAATCTGTCCCAGCTGCATGATGGGCTGGTTAAAACGCCGGATGTAGGTGATGAAGGACAGGATATCGCCTACCGTGATCACCCCGTTCCCGGCGAGGATGCCGCCCAGGACTGAAACGCCCACATAGCCGATGTTGCCGATCAGGTTCATCGCGGGCATAATAACGCCGGAGAGGAACTGGGATTTCCAGGCGGACTCATACAGCGTGTCGTTATAACCGTTAAACTCATTCACCGCTTTTTCCTCGGCGCAGAAGGCTTTTACGACGATATGCCCTCCGTAAATTTCCTCCACTTGTCCGTTCACATACCCTAAATACTCCTGCTGGCGCTTGAAGTATTTTTGCGAGAAACGGATGACGATCATCACGACGACGGTGGAGAGCGGTATCGTTACCAGCGCCACTAGCGTCATCAGCGGGCTTATGCTGAACATCATTATCAGTATTCCGATAACTGTGGTGACGGATGTGATAACCTGGGTAAGGCTCTGGCCCAGGCTCTGGCCCACGGTGTCCACGTCGTTGACGACGCGGGAAAGCACCTCGCCGTGCGTGTTTTTATCAAAATAGTTCAGCGGCAGCTTATTGATCTTCCCCGCCATTCTGCTGCGCAGATTAAACGTGACCCGCTGGGTTATCCCCGCCATGATAAAGCTCTCAAAGAACATAAAAACGGAAGCGACGGCATAAAGGATAAGCAGCTGATATATTACCGACAAAACCGCGTTAAAGTCAATGCCCGGCCCTCCGGCGAGCTTAGATGTGATGCCTGCCACAATTTCGTCGGTTGCGCTGGCCAGTATCTTTGGCCCTACGATAGTAAAGACGGTGCTGCCGATAGTTATTAAGACGACGGTGATAAGCTGTATCTTATGCGGCGCAAGGAAATGCAGCAGCTTTTTCATTGTGCCTTTAAAATCCTTAGGCTTGACAATGCCCGCGCCAAGCCCCAAAGGCCCGCCGCCGCCCGGGCCTCCGTGCCCGGTTTGACGGTTTGCCGTTGCCTTAGGCAGTTCTTTTTTCGGTGGGGACTGGGTATGACTTGTTTTATCGCTCATTGTTCGCTATCCTCCATGACTGTTATAACGCCAATTCCGCTTCGGAAAGCTGAGACAGCGCTATTTGCCGGTACACCTCGCAGCCGGTCAGCAGTTCGGCGTGCTTGCCAATGCCGACGATCCGCCCCTGATCTAGCACGATTATCTGATCCGCGTTCTTTATCGTGCCGATACGCTGGGCTACCACCAGCACGGTGGAACCGCCCAGTTTCGCCGCAATGGCCCGCCGCAGCGCGGCGTCGGTTTTGTAGTCCAGCGCCGAAAAACTATCGTCAAAGATGAATATGCCAGGCCTTTTGCCGATCTTCGCGATGGCCCGGGCAATGCTGAGGCGCTGCTTCTGCCCGCCGGAAACGTTTGCGCCGGCCTGTGCGATAGGCTCATTATACTTATCGGGTTTATCTTCGATGAACTCGGCAGCCTGGGCAATCGCCGCGGCGTCTTCCATGTCCTCATCGGTAATATTTACGTCCGCCACTTCGCCAAACTTTATATTAGAGGATATCAAACCCGAAAACAGCAGCGCCTTTTGGGGGATATAACCTATTTTTCCCCGCAGGGATTTGGTTTTGACCGTCCGCACATCCGCGCCGTCCACAAGAATCTGCCCTTCAGTTGCATCATAAAACCGCGGTATCAGGTTAATCAGCGTGGATTTTCCGCTGCCGGTGGAACCGATGAAGGCCGTTGTCTGCCCCGGCTTCGCGGTGAAGTTAATGTCCTGAAGGAGGTATTCCTGCGCGCCGGGATATTTAAAGCTGACGTTTTTGAACTCCACCAAGCCCGCCGGGCCCGGAAACGACTGAAGCAAGCCTT
>JAISVU010000266.1 GCA_031271375.1 Clostridiales bacterium
AATTAAATCCGATATTTCGGTCTTTCGCATAGGTACATAAAATTACGTTCAAATCTTTCAAATCTCCTGTGTTACCAGGGGGTTCTGACTCTTCTAAGTGGCAAACTCGGGGTATAACACATATCCGGGGGCTTGTGAATGTTGATTTATCACTTTACAGCAGAATATTAAAGTGTTAAAATGACGCTGGTGATCATATGGAAAATATTATCAAGGAATTGATCGCGATAGAGCTACAAGCCAGGGAGATTGCCCGTAACGCGCAGGATACGGCGGCCTCCAAACGCGAGGAATCGAAGCTGAGGCGGCAACATGCTGAGGCAAGCCTGTTCGCGGAGCGGCGGCGCGCGCTGAAGAAGCTGGAAGAGGACGGTGAGGCGGAGCTTAACCGCCGCGTCGAGGAGATAAAGGCAAGGAACCGCGTGCAGGCGGACCGCCTCCGCATTTGCTTTGAGAGCAAGCGCCGGGAGATGGCGGAAGAAATCTTTCAGCGATTGAGCGCAGCTTTGACGAAAGTCAGGTAGCTTTGGGTCTTTATAGAATGTGTAGCCGTAAAAGAAAGATCCTTCGCTATAAAGCATTAACAGAGCATTAACACTAAACAGGCGGTGAACAATGAGATACAACGCGGTGACAGCGAAATTAATGGCGATGGGAGCGAAGAGCGCCGGCCCGCAGGCGTATTCGTTACGCGAGGCGCAGCTTAAACTCGCGGCTGACATCGCGCGTATCAGCATGTTTCTGCCGGACAACGGCGCGAGGTCGGCCTTCGGGGTCTTCTGCCTGCGGCTGGATCTGCGCGTAGAACGGGAAAAGCAATTATGCGCCGCGAAGGGCCTGGCCCCGCCCTACTCCGCTGCGGAGCTATTGATTCTGCAGAAGCGCCTCGGCCCTGTCTCAATCCCTCAGGACGGGTTGGAGATGTATTATCACAAGCGACTTAATGCCGAGGCGAAACGCAACCGCCGCGACGGCTGGCTGTTAAGGCATATAGCGGGCATAGAGGCCGACTTGCATAACATACTGTCAATCTACCGGCTAAAGACCTATTATAAGGCTTCGGCAGGGGCGGTTTATCCGCATTTGATAAAGGGGCGGGGCAAGCTCTCGCCAAAGGATGTCCAAACCCTTACGGAGGCAAGCGGCGCGGACATAAAAGCGGGCATTCTCGCGACGCCTTACGGCAGCCGCTTCGCCAAAGCCTTTGACGGCGGCGAATGGCCGGAGACTGCGGCCCTTAACGTGATAATACAGGAAGTGCGGTGTATAATGAAAAAAAAGCCCGATTCATTGGCAAGGGCTTTATTGTATGTATATAAGCGGGAGCGGTTCTATGGTTGAAAAGGTTAAATTCATCAATATAACAGGCAGGGAGGAGCAGCTTTTCGCCGTGACGGAGGAGCTGCTTCCGCGTTATGAAATCCATTTGGAGCGGGCGACAAGGGAGTTAAGCGGCGATAGGGAGATAAAGCCGCTGGAACTGGAAAACCCTTATGCCGAGCCGCTGGCCCGGATAGAACGTATCACAAGCCCCTACGGCGAAACAGACGAGGCTATGAAGGACCTGTCGAAGGAACAAGCCCTTTTCGTGCTGGAGCGCGCGCATATCTTCTTTGAGAACACAAGCAAAGAGATTGAGGAGCTGGAGCGGGATCGGGATATTTGCCTCGCCGCCGCCGCTGTGCTGGAGCCGTTTACGGGGCTGGACTGCCAGATGGAAACGCTGGCCTCTTTCGAGTATCTGGAATGCCAGTTCGGGCGGATGCCGGAGAGCACGTTCCAGGTGGCGCAGGAAATCATCTACGGTATGCAGGATATCCTGTTCGTCCCCGCCGTCGTAAAAGACGGGATGGCGTACTGCGTAATCTTCACGACAAAGGACGCGTCGGAGCGCACACATGCTGTCCTCTCCACAATGCACTTTGAGGCGGTGGATGTCCCCAAGACTATATGTGGTAAACCCTTTACCGGCACTCCCAAAGCGGGCTTCGCCAAAGCTAAGGCAGAGGCCGAACGTATTGGCATGATACTGGATACACGGGACGAGATGATGGAAAACCACCTAAAAAAGAGCAAAGCCCTGTTTACGCGCCAAGACCTGCTAGGCGCGAGAAAGACGCTCCGCGCCGTAAAGGCGGCCTGGGAACAGCGACGCTTCGGCGCTTCAAAGGGAAGGGACAGCTTTATCTTCGTCGGATGGATTAACGGCGGTGAGCTGGGGCGGTTCTTGGAAGAAGCCGCCGGGTATGGCCTGACGGTCATCGCCGAGGACGATAACGAGGGCATCCTCGCAGTTCCCCCGGTAAAGCTGCGGAACGCCAAGATATTCGCGCCGTTTGAGTTCTTTACGTCTATGTACGGCCTGCCGTCATACGGCGAAACAGACCCTACCCCTTTCGTAGCTATTACCTATACGCTTCTGTTCGGCCTGATGTTCGCCGACATAGGGCAGGGGCTGGTGCTGTTCCTGGCGGGGCTGCTCCTCTCCCGGGGCAGGAAGCCGATGAAGCTGGGGCCGGTGCTGAAGGTTATCGGCCTCGCTTCCGTAGTCTTCGGGGCACTGTTCGGCTCGGTCTTCGGGTACGAAATGGCGTTCGCCCCCTACCGCCCCGCCGAACCCGACAACATCATTACCACGCTGCTCTATGCCGTGGTTCTCGGCGTCGCGCTGATATTGATATCAATGACGATGAACCTGGTGAACGCGCATAAACGCAAGAGCTGGCGCGAGGCCCTGTTCTCGCCCAACGGCGTCGCCGGGTCGGTCTTTTATCTGATGGCGCTGGGGTATGCCCTGTTCATGCTGCTTGGCGCGGAAGTGCCGGGCTGGTACCTGCCACTGATGATCCTGCCGCTGATAGGCATGGGCTTCAAAGAGCCGCTGACAGAGGTTCTTGCCCGGAAAAAGCCAAAGGTCCATGGGATAGGGATGTTCGTTTTTGAGGCTGTTATCGAAATGTTTGAGATCGCGCTCAGTTTCTTCGCCAACACCGTATCTTACGTGCGCGTCGGGGCCTTCGCCCTTAGCCACGCCTGCATTATGAGCGTTGTGTGGCTGCTGTCCAGGGGGGCGGCGGATTCAAACAACCCGCTGGTGATAGTGTTTGGCAATATCCTGGTTATGGCACTGGAGGGGCTTATCGTGGGCATTCAAGCGCTGCGGCTGGAATTTTATGAAATGTTCTCGCGCTTTTATGAAGGCGGGGGACGGAAGTTTGAGAAGAATACGCTTTAATTATAAATAAAAAGACGGGAGCAACTAAAATGACTTTGACGCAGCTTGCAATCCTCGCGGTATTAATCCTGAGCGTTACCGCGCCTTTGATGGTGTATTATAACCGCGAAAAACACGAAAAGCGCGAAAAAAACCCGGATAAAGGCAGGCGGTTCAAACGGGCCTTAGCCGTCAACGTGGTTCTGTTCGCGCTGGCCCTTATCGGCGGCACCATGTTCGCGTTCTCCGGCGCGGTACAGGCCTCGGAGCTGGCGGAAGCCGCCGGAGCGGCGGTTTCAAGCCCGTCGGGCCTCGCGTTTATCGGCGCGGCCCTGTCCACAGGTATGTCCTCCATCGCGGCGGGCATCGCTACGGGCCAAGCGGCCAGCGCCGCGCTGGGCGCGCTGTCCGAGAACGAGGGCATTATGGGCAAAGCCCTTATATTCGTCGCGCTGGCCGAGGGTATCGCGATCTACGGCCTTATCATCTCGTTTATGATCCTTAACCAGGCGTGAAACTGCGCCTTATCAGCGCGGACAGGGACATCCTCACGGGCTTCCGGCTGGCGGGGGTTGAAGGCGTTCCCGCTAATGCGGAGAATATCGCCGAGGTTTTAAGCGATCTGGTCGGGCAGCGGGACATAGGCGTGATTATCATTGACGAAGAGCTGGCAAAAACCGCTCTGGCGCTGATTGACGACATTAAGCTGAAAAAGCCGCTGCCGCTGATCGTCGAGATACCCGGCATTAACGGCTCCGCGCGCCCTCCGGATTTTATAGAGGGATATATCAGGGAATCTATGGGTATTAAACTATGAATATAAAAAACAAACTGGCCGTTTTTTCCAAAGCGGCCGTAAAACAGGCGGAGCAGGCCGCAGCCGTATTTATTCTCTCTCAGGATGAGCTTATCGCCGACGAGGAGCGCCTCATTGCCGATAATTATGCCGCCGAAACACAAACCGCGCTGGCGGAAGCCGCCGAAGGGTTAAGGGAACAGCATAACCGCGCCGTCTTTGCCGCCGAGCGGGATTCCAGGCGCAAGCTCCTTAACCTGTGCATGATGTTCACCGACGAGCTCTTTGCGGACGTTAAGGCAAGGCTTATCGCGGATATCCTGGGCGAAGGCGCGAAAGGAAGGCCGGGATACCTGAAGGGGCTTATCGCCGGTATAGGCAGGGCGCTGGCCGATTATCCCGCCGCGTCCGGCATTACGCTGACGGAAAGGGACAGGGCAGCCGCGATGAAATCCCTTCCGCCGGGGCTTGATATAACCGTTGACGACGATATCCTGGGCGGTTTCATTATGACCATCAGCGCGGAAAACATCGCCGTCGACTGCTCCGTTGCGGGCCTTCTCGCGGCGGAGCGCGAAGAGATACATTTATGGGAGGAATAACGGATGGGTTTGTATGTCTGACGCGCATCCCGCCGGTATAGGGCGTATCCAGGCTATCAACGGCCCGGTCTTGAAGGTTGAGGGTTTTTCGGGCTTTATGATGAACGAGATGGTATATGTCTCGGAGCGGCGGCTTGCGGGCGAGGTCATAAGCCTTAAAGGCGACGCCGCCGTAGTGGAGGTCTTTGAGGATGTGTCAATGCTCCGGGCAGGGGAACCAGTGTTCCCGTCGGGGCGGCCGCTGTCCTGCCGGCTTGGGCCGGGCATCATAGGCGGCGTCTTTGACGGTATCCAGCGCCCGCTGACCGCAATCGAATCCGGGTACGGCCCGTTTATCCCGGTCGGCGCGAGAGTGCCCAGCCTGGACGAAGGCAGGAAATGGGCCTTCGAGCCGCTGGTTAAGCCCGGCGCTATCCTGTCCCAGGGCCAATTCGTGGGCCAGGTTCCCGAGACCCCGGCGGTTATGCACAAGATAATGCTCCCCATAGGGATAAGCGGCGCTGTACAATCCATCGTTAAACCCGGCGAATACAGCATCCTTGATACCGTGGCGGTTATCAGGGACGAT
>JAISVU010000286.1 GCA_031271375.1 Clostridiales bacterium
CGTTCCAGAACGTGGAGATTATCCGGGAGCTTTCGGTTATGGAAAACGTCCTGATAGGGGCGCACACCGCATTTAAGGCCTCCGTCTTCGAGCAGGCGCTTAAACTGCCCAGAGCCCGACGGGAAGAGCGCGAGCTGAGGGAAAAGGCCGAGCAGGCCCTTGAGTTCATGGGCATTGCCGACAGGAAAGACCTGCCCGCCGGGGCCAGCCCTACGGAGTGCTGAAAAAACTGGAGCTTGCGCGCACGCTGATGCGCGGGCCAAAGCTTATCATTCTCGACGAGCCCGCCGCAGGCCTTAACGACAACGAAACCGACGCTATGGCCGGCGTTATACGCCGCATACGGGACGGATATAAATGCTCTATACTGCTTGTGGAACATGACATGCGGCTTGTGATGGGCGTATGCGACCGCATATGCGCGATATCGTTCGGAAGGTTCCTTGCCTGCGGCAAGCCCGAGGAAATCCGGGTCGACAAAGGCGTTCAAGTCGCGTACCTGGGGGAGGAAGAGGCATGAGCGATCCGGCTCTTTCGATACGGGATCTGCGCATAAGCTACGGCGCTATCGAGGCCGTTAAAGGCATATCCCTGGATGCCGCGAAGGGGAAGATAACGGCAATCCTCGGGGCTAACGGCGCGGGCAAGACCTCGACGCTGCGGGCCGTGTCCGGCCTGGTGCCATCGTCCGGCGGAAAAATTATGTTTTACGGCAAAGACATCACGAAGGTTGACACCGAAAGGATCACGGCGCTGGGAATATCCCAAGCCCCCGAGGGCCGTCAGATCTTCGGCGACCTTACGGTGGAGGAAAATCTGCGTATCGGCGCGTACGTAGTCAAGGACAAGCACGCAATAGAGGAAGGCTTCAACCGCTGTTACCGTTATTTCCCGCGCCTTGCAGAACGCAAGAAGCAGATAAGCTATACCCTCTCCGGCGGCGAGCTTCAAATGCTCGCGATCGCCCGCGCTTTGATGTCCTCCCCCAAGCTGCTGCTGCTTGACGAGCCTTCGCTGGGGCTTGCACCGCTGGTGGTGCGCGATATATTCGGCATTATCTCGGACATAAAAAAGGAAGGCGGCACGGTTCTCATTGTGGAACAGAACGCGCTTCAAACCCTTAAAATCGCGGATTATGCATATGTGCTTGAGACGGGGCTTATAAGCCTGCAAGGCCCGGCGTCCGAGCTGATAAACGACAAGCGCCTTGTCGAGGCGTATCTGGGCGGACATTAAGTTTCCAAACACCCATTCCCAGGAAGATATATACTTACGTATATATTTTATAAAAATGTGAAGGAGAAAAACAATGAAAAAGACACTCTGCGTTATCCTCTGCATGGTTCTGTTCGTATCTCTTGCCGCCTGCCAGGCCGACGATCCCGGCGCGGCGGGGCAGACCGGCGGAACCCAGTACAGCCAGGGCGTGAGCGACACTGAAATCCGTGTCGGCAACTCCGCCGCGACCTCCGGCGGTTACGCCGTAGTAGGCGTGCCGCTTAACGCGGGCATTGAGGCGTACTTTGCAATGGTCAACGATGTCGGCGGCATTGACGGCCGTGAGATCACATTCTGGCATACCGACGACGAGTTTGACCCCGCCAAAGGCAAAGCCGCGCTTGAGCAGATGGTGGAAGACGAAGAACTTTTCGCCATCGTAGGCGCGATGGGCACCCCGGTTATCGCCGCCATCATTGAAGACATGCAGGCTTACGGCATACCCAGCGTCTACTTCGCCACCGGCATTCCCCAGCTTCTGGCAAACGGGGCGAAGACGAACGACGAGGGATATAACATCTTCCCGGTTCAGCCCCTTTACGAAACCGAAGGGCGTATACTTACCGCTTACGCCACCGGCGGATTCGATGCGAAGAAAATCGGCGTAATCCACACAAACGACGACGCCGGTTCAACTCTTCTAAAGGGTATTCAGGCGCAGGCCGCCGATATTCCGGACGTCACCGTCGTCGACCAACAGGTCGCGGCCGGCAGCGCCGACGTTTCCGCCGCTGTGACGGCTATTAAGAACGAGAATGTTGACATCGTTATCGTCGCGTCGATTCAGGCTACGTTCCCGACCGTCGTTAAGGAGCTTGCGGCCCAGGGCATGGACAAAGGCGTGCTTACATCGTACATAAACGCCGGTATTGACACATCCACCGCTGTTTTGGAAACCATTACGGGCCGCTTTGACGTATACGCGACCGGATGGGTTGACGCCACCGACGAGGAAGCCGCAGCCCAGTTCGGCCAGTGGATTCCCGCAGACTATGCCACCAACGCATACGCGATGGCCGGATGGGTCGCCGGGGCCGCGTTTGTCGAGGGCCTCCGCCGTATTGAAGGCGAGGACGTCACATGGGAGAACTATATGCAGGCCCTTGAGGAGGCCCCGATAGACCTGCCCTTCGGCGCCGCCGTCAACTACGCAAACGGCAACCGCTGGGGCACTCAGGCAATGAGCCTTTCAAAGGTAGTGCCGGTAAGCGAAGCGGCCCCGCTGGGATGGGAGCTTGTAATGCCGGTAACAAACATGGACGACCTGTTAAAGTAGGCGAAGAATTATCCTAAATAAAGCGGCCGCATCAAAATCTTGGGTTTTGACGCGGCCGTTTCTTATAGGTACATGCTGACATTCTCATGGGGCGCTTACACATTAAACCGGAACAATATCACGTCCCCGTCCCGCACAACATACTCCTTGCCCTCAAGCCGCACCAGCCCGGCTTCCTTAGCGGCGGCGTAGGAGCCCCTTTCCATCAAATCGCCGTAGTTCACGATCTCGGCACGGATGAACCCGCGCTCCAAATCCGAATGTATCTTCCCTGCGGCGGCTGGGGCCTTTGTGTTCAGCGGAATCGTCCAGGCGCGTGATTCCTTAGGCCCTGCGGTGAGGAAGCTCATAAGCCCAAGAAGCCGGTAGCTGGCGGTTATAATGCGGTCAAGGCCGCTTTCGGCTACCCCCATTTCGGCCAGGAACGCGGCGCGTTCTTCCTCGGGCAGCAGGGCTATTTCCTCTTCCAGCTTGGCGGAGACTAAAAAGGCCTCGGCGTTCTCTTTTGCTATACGCTCCAGCGCGGCTTTGGAATGGCTGTTCCCGCCGGAAAGGCTGTCTTCGTCCACATTAAGGGCGTATATAACGGGTTTATATGTAAGCAGGCTCAACTCCTTAACGAGCTGGGCCTCGGCGTCGGACAAATCAATAAGGCGGGCCGGGATGCCAGATTCCAGTTCCCCGGTCAGCCGGTCAAGGGCTTCAAGCTCCCCGGCCAGATTCTTGTCGGCCTTCGCGTTTTTCTGTGTTCTGGATTTGCGGCGTTCGAGCTGCTCCAGATCGGCGAAGATAAGCTCAAAGTCAATCGTGTCCATATCCCTTGCGGCGTCTACCGTGCCGTCCACATGCAGGACGTTTTCATCCTCAAAACAGCGCACGACATGAACCAGGGCGTCCGCTTCCCGGATGCCTGCAAGGAACTTATTGCCAAGCCCCTCGCCTTTGCCCGAACCCTTAACCAGCGCCGCGATGTCCATGAACTCGATCGTCGCGTTGGTTATCTTTTCGGATTTATACATCGCGGCAAGCTCATTAAGCCTGGGATCAGGCACCGAGACTATGCCTACGTTGGTTTCCGTTGTGCTGAAGGGGAAGACGCCGCTTTTAGCCCCGGAACGGGTAAGCGAATTAAACAGCGCCGTCTTCCCGGCGTTGGGCATACCCAGAATGCCTAACTTCATTCAATATACACTTCCTTTGGAATCCTTTTATCTTCTGTCTTTAGATTTGCCGCCTATAGACGAGCCTATAATAACACCGTCGATAAACGCTAAAACGATAAACAGAACCGTCATAAATATAACATGGTTTTTCTGTTTTTTGGGGATGAACACACCCTTCGTCTGCCTCACCGCAGCTTCCTTCTTCGCGACGCGGTAATGCCTGCTTTTTGCTCCTGCCATGCTTATCCCTCCGTGTCTTTTTATTAGGTTTAATATACCACAAATGAAATAATAATAATATAGTTTTTTCAAATAATAAGGATGAGGTGATTATATGACAATCAAACGCACTTTATTTATATGCGCCGTTTTACTTATCAGCGGGGCTCTTTGCGGATGCAGGGCGGCCGCGAACAATGCGGGGCGGCTTATCGACGGCGATACGATCGGCCGCCCTCTCGACAGCATGGAACGCGCATACAACCCAATAAGTCAAGACGGAGACAATGATGAGTCCCGCGAATTCGAGGAAGATAACCGGGACGACGAAATCCGCGCCGCCCGTCTAAAAGAGCTGGCGGAGGGGATAGACGGCGTCACCGCGGCATCCGTCGTCGTCAACGGAGACGCTGCGGTAATCGGTCTTTCCCTCTCCGGCGAGCCCGGCGACGCCGCCGTTATAACGATTAAACGGCGCATCGAACGCGAGGCGATACAGTCCGACCCGCTGTTAAAGCGTGCCGCGATAACCTGCCAGCCGGAGATGTATGAACGCGTTACCGGCGAGGAACCTCTGGCTGGAGACGCTGAGGAACCGAACGATGAATTAAACCATGTGGCGCCGTCGTTTTAATATGTGTTATAGAGATAATGAATCCCTCGTATTAGCATGTCACTATTTTATGAATACGCATATAATAAGGTGGAAATGCTTAAATTAATTCCTAGTAAATTACTTGACATTAACAAAGGAGGCTGTTATAATAAATCACAGTAAATTACTAGGTATTGGATGATAGGCATGAAGATATCAACCAGAGGGCGCTACGGCCTTCGCGCAATGGCTTATATCGCAGAAAAATCCCGGGAAGGCGTCGGGATTGTAAGCGCAAGGAGCGTCGCCGAAAGCCAGGGCATATCGGAAAACTATCTTGAGCAGATCATAGCGGCGCTTAAACAGGGCGGCCTTTTAAACAGCGCGCGCGGGGCCGGCGGAGGCTATACCCTTACCAAATCCCCCGGGGAGATAACGGCGGGCGCGGTGCTGCGCGCAGTGGAAGGTTCTCTCAGCCCGGCGGAATGCGTAAGCGGAGGCAAAACAAATAAGAACACGAAAAAAGACGGCTGCGTTTCATGCGATAACTGCGCCGCTAAAAGCGTTCTTGAGCGGGTCTTCGACAGCGTCAACGAGACCGTGGACGCTATCACGATCCAGGATTTAATCAACAATAATCTATAATCAACTGTAGGTGATAAAATGAAAAAGATTGTTTATCTGGATAATGCTGCGACGACTGCGGTGCGCAAAGAGGTCTTGGACGAGATGGAGGTTTATTTCCGCAAGGAATACGCGAATCCGGCCAGCAAGTACCGTTTCGCTTCCGCGCCGTTCGCGGCGGTATCCGAGGCGAGAACGCAGGTAGCCGAGGCTATAGGCGCTGCCAGCATGGAGGAGATTTATTTCACGGCCGGTGGGAGCGAATCCGACAACTGGGCCATCCAGGGCGTCTGCTCCGCCGCAGGAGAGGGCCATATAATAACGACGGCCTTTGAACACCACGCTCTGATGAACACTTGTAAGAGTTTAGAGAAAAAAGGTTTCTCTGTCACATTTTTAAAACCCAGCGCGAAGGGTTATATCGACCCTAAGGCGGTTGAGGACGCGATACGCCCGGATACGGTCATTATCTCGGTTATGTACGCGAACAATGAAATCGGAACGGTTCAGCCCATTGCCGAGATCGGCGCGATAGCCAGGAAACACCGTATAACATTCCATACGGACGCGGTTCAAGCCGCCGGTCATATCCCCGTTGACGTGGTGGGGATGAACGCCGATCTGCTGTCGCTTTCGGCCCATAAATTCTACGGCCCTAAGGGCGTTGGGGCGATGTACATTAAAAAAGGCACGAAGATATCACCTCTGATATTCGGCGGTATGCAGGAGTTTAACAAACGCGCCGGAACACATAACGTCTCCGGCATCGTCGGCCTGGGCAAGGCACTGGAACTGGCTTGCGAGGAGATGGAGGAAGAACGGGAACGCATCACGGGGCTAAGGGATAAACTCATAAACGGCATACTGAACAACATACCGCACGCGAAGCTGAACGGCGGCTTGGAGCCCCGGCTGCCCGGCAACGTGAACATCAGCTTTCGCTTTATCGAGAGCGAAGCCATCTTGAACCTGCTGGACTTCAAGGGTATCTGCGCGTCCAGCGGCTCCGCCTGCAACTCGGATTCACTGGAAGCCTCGCATGTACTGCTCGCTATCGGGATGAGCCATGAGGAAGCGAACGGTACAATTCGCTTCTCGCTCGGCCGCTACAATACGGAGGAAGATATCGGCTTCCTGCTGGAATCCCTTCCTCCCGTGGTAGAGAAGCTGCGCGCGATGTCGCCGCTTTATGAAGATTTTATAAAGTCGAGGACTTTATAAAATCTTCAGGTAAGAGGTAATATGTAATAGGTAATAGGTTTAGTTACTGGTCAAAAAAGACAAATCCGGCTAGGGCCTGGCGACTAGGCCCTAGCTCCTAGGAGGACTAGCATGTACAGCGACAAGGTTATGGATCATATCGAGAACCCTCGGAATGTGGGAGAGATCGCGGACGCCGCCGGCGTTGGAACAGTCGGCAACGCGAAATGCGGCGATATTATGCGTATTTACCTGGACATCCGGGACGGCGTGATAATGGACGCGAAGTTCAAGACCTTCGGATGCGGCGCGGCGATAGCCACCAGCAGCATAGCCACCGAAATGGTCATAGGCAAGACGGTTCAAGAGGCGTTATCAATAACTAACCGCGCCGTAATGGAAGCCCTGGACGGCCTTCCTCCGGTCAAAATCCATTGCTCCTGCCTCGCCGAAGAGGCTCTCCGCGCCGCCCTGTGGGATTACGCGCAACGGAACGGCCTAGTTATCGAGGGCCTTGAAGCGCCAAAAGCGGAAGAGGAATAAAGCCACGCTACATATTAACCGTTGTCATTGCGGGCTTGACCCGCAATCTCCTGTAGGGACGGCGTTGTGCCGCCCGCAAGGGATTATAACGGTCACGAGGGTACATTTGCAGGGCGCGGTTCGTCATTACGCGCCATGCGATTCGCAATATCAACAACATAGTAATAACAGGCGGCAAACCGGTATTGTCATTGCGGGCTTGACCCGCAATCTCATGGCTTCCCGCCTTTTTCGTGGTCAATGCTATTAACAATAATTAATTATCGTTTATCGATATATATATGTTGACATTCGTTTGATAACCTGTTATACTCCCTTTAATACAATTCAAAGGGGGTTTACGCAGTGAAGGAACCGCTTGTGAGCCGGGTACTGAAATGCGTATTATACGCCGTATTCGGCTTGGGGGCTTTATTTACTGTAACGCTGCCGTTCACGCTGGATTATTACATGTCTCTTTTCTACGACAGTTATAATCTGCAGCCGGGGTACCGGACGTTTCTATTGGTTTTTCTCATCATATCCGCCGTTCAGGCGCTGTGGATAACGCTGGAAATGATAAGAATGATGCGCTCTATACCAAAGGGCCCGTTTACGCAGCGCAATGTCAGGGCGCTTAACCGTATCGGCGTTCTCTTCCTGGTTCTTTCCGCCTTGTTTTTGGGAAAGTGTATAATGTATATTACGGTTCTGACGCTGCTGTGCGGGTTTTTATTCATCGGCGGCGGCCTTTTCGCGTTCACGCTGGCCGCTTTGATCCGGCAGGCGGCTGTTTTCCGCGAGGAAAACGACCTGACGATATAATGAGGGCGGCCATATGATAATCATTAACCTGGATGTAATGATGGCAAAAAGGAAGGTCGGTCTTGCGGAGCTGGCGGAACGCGTTGAGCTGACCCAGGCCAATCTGTCAATACTAAAAAACGGCAGGGGGAAGGCCGTGCGCTTCTCCACGCTTAACCGCCTGTGCAGAGAGCTGCGCTGCCAGCCTGGGGATATCCTTGAATACGCGGAAGGGGACGACGAAACCGATGAATAACGAGACTATTTTTATTGCTGAGGAGCCGATTCCAAACGGCGTAAGAAAGACGTTTACCAAGCTGGAGAAGATATTGCTGCCGGTGTCGCTTGTTATCGCAGTTCTCTTCGATCGCCTGATGTGCGCGCCGCTCCTGGACTTAGGATATTTTCATATTGTCAGGGTATGCGCGGGGTGGTTTTGGCTGGGCTGGATTATTTTTTTCTGCGCGGTTTATTGGAAAAAGCTGAAAGGCAGTATCGCGCTGTGGTTTGTCGCGGCTTGCGCCGCCGCGCTCTGCGTATGGAGCATAGTATTCCCCGAAGGCAACGAACCGTACAGCATGTGGACTTATCTGGTCATCCCCGCCGTATTGATGGCCCACGCCCAGGCAGTGGCCGGCGGGTTCGCTTTAAAGGACGCCGCGAGCATTGCCGCCGCATGGATAACGGGCTGGTTAATCAAGCCATTCTCGGGGATTCCCGCCCTGGCGGGCTCCATAGGCTCATTATTCTCCGAAGGCAACCGAACCGCAGTTAAGCGGGTCTGTATCGGGCTTCTCGCCGCGCTGGCGCTGTTCTTGATATTGATCCCGCTCTTGCGTGGGGCTGATCAGATGTTCGGGTTCTATATGGACAATATAACGTCCGGTTTTAACGTTCCGTCGCTGATATTCCACGGCATAATGATTTTGATTGCCTTCGCGCTGTTCTACTCCATCCTGTGGAACGTAGGCTTCGGCAAAAACAAAGCCGCGTCGATCCCAAGCCACTGGAGGGTAGATGCGATCATATGCGTGATCGTTCTGGGCGCCGTGGCACTGCTGTACATTCTGTTCTGCGGCATACAGTTCACGTACCTCTTCGCCGGGGCAGGGCTCCCCGAGGGCATGACCTACTCGTCTTACGCGAGGGAAGGCTTTTCTCAGACCGTTACGGTCTGTGCGATAAACCTGATAATGTTCGGGCTTTTCATCCGTTTCGGCCCCAGGGGACGCCTCTTGAACAGCTTCCTCGGCCTGCTGCTGGCGCTTACCGCCGTCATGCTGTACTCAGGAGCGGTGCGGTTGAACCTCTACATCGGCGCCTACGGCTTGACCTGGCTCCGGCTGCTTTCGGCTTGGTTTATCATATACCTTGCCGCCGTGATTAT
>JAISVU010000298.1 GCA_031271375.1 Clostridiales bacterium
AGGAGCAAAAGATTCTTGTGGCAACATTGAAAGGCGTTTTCGGGTGCCCGGACATGGCCGGGCATGTGTACGGCGGCGACGATCCCGAGCCGATTTGCGCGGAGGCGATTCTGGACGCAAAACAGCTGCTTGGCGACGCGTCCGGCGCGCTGCATACGATAATTATGCACAGTGCTGCATACACCCAGTTGCAGAAGAATGACTTAATCGCAAACATTATGCCGTCGCAGTCCGGCGCGTTTTCCACCTATCTCGGATACAACGTAATCGTCGATGATTTTGTGCAATATGACGAAAACGACGGTCTGTATTCCGCATACCTGCTTGCCGACGGCGTCATCGGGCGAGGCGACGGAAACCCGGTGGACTTCACGCATACAGAGGCTTTCCGCGACGGCCTGCGCGGCGAGGACATCCTGATCCACCGCAAGGCCCTGATACTGCACCCGATGGGCGTGAAGTACATCGGCGCGGTGGGCGAGGACGTCTCGCCGACTAACGCGGAGCTGGCAAACCCGGCTAACTGGGCGCGTGTGAGCAGCCGTAAGAACGTGCGGATGATCGAGATTAAGCACACGTTATGATACTCCGTGTAATGCGGGAGGCGCGGAACACGTTCTATTCCGGTTTCTATGAAAAGGGCGAGTTTACGCTGAAAAACGGGGTTATTGACCTCAGGGGCAGCTACCGCGACGGTATATATGTTTACCTGAGCGGCGGCAGAAATGACGGAATATACATGTTGCACAAATCTGGCGAAGAATACGTCCTTGAAAATACTGTGGACGATGTCTTCGCTGGAACTGTCTTCGCACTGGCCGTGCCGCCGGATTTCCTTGAATTGGTGCGGGATATCGAGGCTTTTATACAAAATATGCCAGACAGCGGCTTTGTGTCGGAAAGATTCGGTGAGTATTCTTACACCCGCCAAAAGGAAGATGGTTCCTGGGAGAATATTTTCGCTTTGCGGGTAAATAAGTACAAGAAAATGCGCGATGAGTTGTTGGATATGCTGAATGGAGGCGAAGCCTATTCCGTTGGCTAATTTCTTGGAGGCGTTCACGCTTTACAGGCGTTCCGTCCGCTCCGGCAGCCCTGATTGGGCGGAGGCAGGCGCGTTTAAAGCCGCGATTACGACCGGGACGGCCAGGGAAACCGGCGAAGGGAGCTACTCCGGGTCTCAGCGCATTAACGTCAGGACGGTAACTAAAATTTACGTCCACCGCGACGAAGCGAACCGGCCCGGCTACGACGATTTCATACGGCGCGAAGCGACCGGCGAGGTTTTCCGCGTCGTGGTTGACGGGTGCGCCGCCGCGCCGCCAGCGATTTCCCGTATAAAGTACTATGAGCTGGAGGTTGAAAACGCCGAATTGCCGCCGTTTGGGGCAGGGGAGGGCGATATGGTTGAATGACACAGGCAGTCCGCCCACGCTCCATGACGCGATAAGCGGCGTACTGGAAGAATTATGGCAAAACATCGGAATTCCGGTGTTTTTGATGAATAACGTTGTAAAAGGCTGTACAAAGCCGTATGTAACCTATAGTTACTCTCTGCCTGGCGCTCATAAGAAGTCGGCGGAATACGCCGTTATCCGTACTTATTCGGCGGATTTCGCGGAACTCAACGCGCTAACCGAAAGGGCGAACGCGCTGATCCCGCCGGAGGGCCTGATAATAACGGTTCCCGGGGATCGCGGGCTGATAAAGCTGTCCCGGGGGACGCCGTTTAACGAGGCCGTCCCGGACGCGGACTATCTTATGAAAGCCCGGAAAATCAACTATTTCATCACTTGCTACGCGGATTAAAAATTTACATCGGGCGGTTCCGGGCCTTGCCCGGGGCCGCTTATTATCAGGGGTGAGTAAATGCTTAAAACGACGTATAAAGACGCATTCCGCAGTATTCAGCTGAATTCCGGCGTGCTCCTCAGCGGGGCCGACATCGGCCACATCGACGGGGCCGAGGCGATGAAAGCCTTGATTGACGCAGCTTCTGGGAACGGCGAAGGGTTTATCGGGGCTTGCGCGGGCGGCTGCCGGTTCAGCGCGGTGCCCAGGATTACAAGGTTTTCGCGTGACGGAGAGGTTTTTGACCGGCCCGTAGGGGTAGTCGTGATTAAATGGGACGTGCGTTTAGAGGTGTCGCTGCTGGATTTCAAGGCCGACAATTTGCTGAGAATCCTTAACGATTCCAGCATATTGCATATAAACGATACGGCAGATATGTTAAACATGAACACATCCGCGCTGAATCAGGCCGGGTCAAATCTTATTTGGTGCGGCGATCTGTCCGGCGGCGGGCTTCTGGTTGTTGAGCTGAAGAACGCGCTGTGCGTAGGCGGCCTCGCATTTGACACGGCGTCGGACGGGGAAGGCCTTATTCACGCCGTTTTTGCGCCTCAGGTCGGCAGCTTTTTCAACCCGGACGATCCGCCGTTTAACATCCTTTACCTTCATTAAACTGAAAGGAGCGTCATTATATGTCATTATCCGACAATACAACTGAAAGTCACGAAAGAGCGAATCCATATAATGCGGAGCTGCGGCTGGCCAATATTGAGCTGCAAATGACTGAAATCCTTGAATTTCAGGCGGTTCTCGGCTTTCTGCGCGGGCTTGGCGCGGAGGGGCTGGAACGCCTGAGGGAAATGATCAAGGCGCAGGAAACCCTCTCCGATCCAGTCTACGCGCGGGTTGTGGCGGGAGGGATGAAGTAATGCCGCCGGTTGTCGCCACGCTGCGTCCTGTAGCTGGGGCATACCGCGAATCGTCCTGGCGGGAGGTAACTATAGGTTACAATGACATCTATGACCTCGGCTCTAAGGGCGGATTTATGCGCATTGCCGCGCCGGTTTTCAGCGTCCCGGATTTGCGTTACGCGAAAATCATCGAGATAAAACTTACCGTGCGGCTCGAAAATCAATTCACGCTGCAGGGCACCGGCAGGCTGTATACCGGCGGAATGGCTTATTCCGGGGCTTCTCAGCTGCGCGAACTGCAGGAGTATG
>JAISVU010000321.1 GCA_031271375.1 Clostridiales bacterium
CTGTTGTATTTGACTGACGTTTTTTAGACCGCATATTGAACCCAAGATTACTATCGTCAGCGCCTCCCCTACGCTGCAAAAATACCCCTTGTGTTCTTTCGTTGTCTCTACGCTTGCACAATATTCAGTGATTTTTGTCATCTTTTCCATGTGCTTTATTTTACCACAGTTTATTAATTTCGAAAATTGATTTCCGTGGAAAATTATCCTCCTTTAAATAAAGTTAAAAATAGATTGTTTTACCAGTCTTATTGACTTACGCCGTCGTTTATCTATAACTCGACTGTGGCAGATAAACCCGCACACCTTTAGCAAAAGAAGGTTTTGCTTTGAATTAAAAAACGTATGACCCTAAAAAGGAGCCAGATCATCTTCACTGGCTGCACATAATAATTTCAACCTTAAAAAGCCTTATCGAAGGTACATTTCATGGGTTAGACCCGTTGCACCTTCTTTTGCTTTTAAAGAAGGGTGGTATATTTCATGGCCGAGCGCGGAGGCGACCGCTCCGTCGCCATTCCGCACTAAATATTCACTACAAGACGCGCCTAGGACGAGCCGGACCGTCAGGAGCGCCACTTGATTAACGCGTATACCAACAGTTATTACAGATAATTAAGAATATGAAAGAATAATGTTGCAATGACTGATCATGGGTGCTATAATAAGCTGTAACAGAATCGTAATGTAATTGTAATAATACAATACCACTATAAATATAGACCTTTCGGGGGCGATAAATTGGAACAGCTTATTATATCGGGCAGGAGAAGGCTTCAGGGCAGCATCGCCGTAAGCGGGGCGAAGAACGCGGCCCTCGCGGTCATACCGGCGGCGCTCTGCGCAGGCGCGCCCTGTGTTATCGACAATCTTCCGGTTATCGACGATGTTTTTAACTATGTTGACATACTGCGGCGCTTGGGCGCCGGCTGCGATTTTTTAGACAGGAACACGCTGCGGATTGACCCCTCCAGCGCTGCTCCAATCCCGGCGGACTTTGATTCGGCAAGGAAAATCAGGGCCTCATATTATGTGCTTGGCGCTCTCCTCGGGCGCTTCGGGGAGGCCGCAGTCACGCTTCCCGGCGGCTGCAATTTCGGTTCAAGGCCTATTGATCTGCATATAAAGGGCTTCGAGGCTTTAGGGGCCGAGGTGCGCATAGAGCACGGCATTGTATACGCCAGGGCGGACAGGCTCGTGGGGGCGCATGTGTATCTTAACGCCAGCGTCGGGGCCACGATAAACGTTATGCTTGCCGCAATAAACGCCGAAGGCGTTACGGTTATCGAGAACGCCGCGAGAGAGCCGCACGTCGTAGACGTGGCTAACTTCCTTAACTTTATCGGCGCGGACATCAAAGGCGCCGGCACGGACACGATACGCATCTCCGGCAAAGAGCCCCTCAGGGGCGGGGATTACACCATCATACCCGATATGATAGAAACAGGCACATATATGATAGCAGGCGCGGTGACGGGCGGCGACGTTACGGTGTCGAACATCATCCCCAAGCATATGGAATCCCTCACGTCAAAGCTCAAGGAAATGGACTGCGGAATAGAAGAGGGCGAGGACGCTATCCGGGTTATGGCACGAGGACAGCTTTCCCCCGCCAGTATAAAAACCCAGGTTTATCCCGGCTTCCCAACAGACCTTCAGCCCCAGATGACGGCGCTCCTGGCCACGATAAACGGCGCGAGCAGCATGACCGAGACCGTGTTTGACAACCGGTTCCAGTATATAGGCGAGCTGGAGCGGCTTGGAGCCAAGATTACACTGGAGGGCCGGACGGCCCTTATCGACGGCGGCGTGGCGCTGACCGGGGCCGAGGTAACGGCGACGGATCTGCGGGGCGGCATAGCGTTGATTATCGCGGGGCTTTCGGCCTACGGCGAGACGCGGCTCAATAACGTCCACTATGTTGATCGCGGGTATGAAGATTTTGAGGATAAACTGCGTTATCTCGGGGCGGATATAACGCGCCGCGAGACGGCGGTGTTTGAGATTCCCGCAGGGATCTTATAATCTGTGGGTATAGAGTTTTGCCCGCTGGCCAGCGGTTCCAGCGGTAACTGCGCGTATCTTGCGACGGAGAATACCCGTGTTTTGATTGACGCGGGCCTTAGCGGTGTTAGGATAGAAACGGCCCTCAGGGCCTTAGGCGTTGATCCCCAGGGGCTTGACGCCGTTTTTGTGACCCATGAGCACAGCGATCATGTCTCCGGGGCGGGTATTATCGCAAGGCGATACGGCTTGCCTGTTTTCGCTACCGAAGGGACGCTGAAGGCTTCCAGGCGGCTGTTGGAGCGGCTTAAACGCGGGCAGACGGTATCGGTAATATCCGGCAGCGCCTTTGAGTTTAAGGACATCGTGGTTCGTCCCTTTACGATCCCCCATGACGCGGGCGAGCCGGTGGGGTACAATTTCTTCCACGGCGGATTGAAGGTAACGGTGGCGACGGACATGGGGCATATCAGCGACGAGGGCCGGGAGAGCATATCCGGCTCAGACGTATTGCTAATTGAATCTAACCACGACATGGATATGCTGCGGAACGGGACGTATCCCTATGTGCTTAAGCGGCGTATTTTGGGCGATAAGGGGCATCTCTCCAATGTGAGCTGCGGCGTGTTCCTCTCTGAGATAGCGTCCGTCGCGGGAGGGCTCAGGCATGTATACCTGGGCCATCTAAGCGAGGAGAATAATGATCCGTATCTCGCCTATGAAACCGTGCGGACAATCTTGGAGGCTAACGGGGTGCCGGTGAACGAGAGCGGCGGGATGTCGCTCTACCTGGCCGACAGGCACGCGGTGAGCAAGGCGGTTCGGATATTGTCGGAGGGTGAAGGCCAGTGACGGAAATATACTATTTATTTTCTCTCTGTGCCTCCGTGCCTCTGTGTGTAAGGGTTTAAAGATTTTTACGCACAGAGGCACAGAGAGACAGAGACGAGCGGTTATATTTAATAACTAAGGAGGTTAAATCGTGAACGAAGTTATCAAGAACGAAATAATCAAAAACGGCCGCGCAATGCTGAAACCCAGCTGGGACGAGTGGGACAACACCCAAACAGATATGCAAAAAGGCTTGCCTATACCGACGCTTGGAACCGCCGAAGGAAAGCTCATCCCGCTTGCGGATTTCTCCGCGCTTAAAAAGCAGTCGTTATCGTTAATCGATTGTATCCAAAACCGCCGCAGCGCGCGGAAATATTCGCCGGCCCCGCTGACGTTCGAGGAGCTGTCGTACTTGGTATGGGCGGCCTGCGGCGTAAGCGAGGTACGTAAAGGCACGCCTCTGCGCACCTACGCCTCCGGCGGCAACACCCAGGCCCTTAACGCCTATATCTGGGCGGATAACGTAACCGGTCTCACAAAGGGGCTCTACCGCCATATGCCGCTGGAAAACGGACTGGTCTTTATAGGCGGTGAGGAACGAAGAGAGCAGCTGTACGCGGCTTACCAAGCCTTCAACGCCCAAACAGTCTTTATTTGGACTGCGGTGCCGTACCGCACGGAGTACAGGTATTCCACGGTGACGCACAAGATGATCGCGATGGAAGCCGGGCACGCCTGTCAGAACCTTTATCTTGCGGCGGAATCCCTGGGCATGGGCTGCGTTGCGATAGCCGCATACTCCCAGAAAAACGCCGATAAACTGTTGAATCTGCCCGACCCGGAGGAAGAGTTCGTTATCTACATGGCAGCCGCCGGGCGCGTTGCCGAATGACGGTTTACAATGTTGTAATCGTCTATAACCCTGGGCGGGACAAGGCGCTGATGTGCCTTCGCGCTAAGGAGCCTTATCTCGGGCTTTATAATCTGCCGGGGGGCAAGGTTGAACCCGGCGAAAGCGGTCTTGACGCCGCATACAGGGAGCTTTTTGAAGAAACGGGCATAACCGGCGAAGATATAAGCCTGACATTCTTGATGGAGTTCGTATACCCACTTGCGGACTGCCGCGTAGAAGCCTACACCGGGCGGTTAAAACGGGACGTTGCCCTCCGCGAGGAGGCGCACAGGCTTTTCTGGCATGAAGTTACTCGGGATTTCTTTGACATGGGCGTCTACGCGGGGGAGGGTAATATCGGCCATATGCTGGAGCAGGTTAAGCTGTATTGGGATATACTGAAATGAGTATTTTGAATGATGGCATAAGGACAGAGCGGCTTATAATCCGCAATCCGCAGCCCGAAGACCTGGACGGGTGGCACAGGCAGTTCAGCGACCGGGCGAATATGTATTACTTGCAGGACATATGTACGGATTCGCTGGAAGAAACCCGCGAAAGACTTAACAACGCGATAGAACAGAGCCGCGCTTATGACCGGACGCGCTATTTTCTTACCGTGGAGCTTGCGGAGACCGATGAATATATTGGCGGCACGGGTTATACGGTTGAAAAAGAAACCCCCGCGGGAAAGACGGTTCACGCGGGGTATTTCTATCTGCCCGGGTACCACGGGAAGGGTTACGCGACGGAAGCCTTGCGGGCCGTTATACGCTTCGCCTTTGAGGAGGGCGGGGTCTATCTGTTCAAGACAGGGCTTTTTGCCGAAAACAAAGCCTCCGAGCGGGTTATGCAGAAGTGCGGGTTGATTAAAGACACCGGCTATAAGGAACAGGCGCGGCTTGACGGACGCTGGTGCGACCGGCTCGCCTATCAATTGCTCAAACCCGAGTGGCTTGTTATTCCTTAGCCTTCTCTTTATCCTTCTCTTCCTTTTTATCCTTCTTTTTCTCATCCTCGTCGGTTATTTCTCTGTTGGGCGGCGACATGTCGGGCGTCTTTATCCCCAGGACATCCGATTTCCTCACAGGCACGCGCACGCCGCGGTTATCGCCGAACTCGATGATAAACGCGTCGCTGCCGACATCTACAATTTTGCCGTAGAAGCCCGCGGTCGTAAGCACTTTATCGCCCACCCTCAAGGCCTGCTGCATCTCACGCTGGGCTTTGTCGCGCTTACGCTGAGGCCGTATGAGGAAGAAATACATCGCCACAAACAGCCCGCCCCATATGACGATCTGGGGCAATATATCCATAAAACCTCCGCCCGCGGGGGGCGTGGCGGTCTGCGTTCCATCTGCGGCCGCGTTGGTCACGGTCGTGGCGGCATTGCCGGTATTGTCGATAGCCAGCCATATAGCGGCGGAAGCGTTTTGCAGCAGGGTTGATAAAAAGTTCATTAAAGCAGCTCCTTTGTAAGTTCCGTAAGATCGCGTTTGTGATTGCCTTATTATATAGATAAACGACGGCGTAAGTCAATAGGACTGGTAAAATAATTTATTTTTAACTTTATTTTAGGGGATATAATTTTCTGTCTCAAATTGCAAAAATAATCATATTCGCGCTCACTTTTTAATTTGTTTTGTCGCTTTGCTTATCGTCCGCATTATTCAATACCGGATGGAAGCATTCTATTAAGACACTTGAAATCCTTGCTTTTAAGCGTTCGTCGGGCTTTAACTACTTTTTACTGTAAAAGTCAGGGCACTGTTAAGATATCTTAACAGTGGAGTAAAGCCTGTCCATTTGTGATATAATTATCCAATATGGTTTTTATACGCATATCCACAGGAGGGGTCCTTATCAAAACACTCAGGCACTTGGGAAGAGTATTCGCAGCGGTTCTGGCTGTAATAATAATTATTACGGGGACGACGCCTTCGGCGTTCGCGGCGGAACCCGGCGCTGCAACCGGCACCGTTCCCGATATCGCAATCAGCGACGTGATCTCGGGGCGTTCGGTCATTACACCGGACGGCGGAGGCGTGAAGGTTGGGGCGCCGATGCTTGATAACCCGGAATACGGTACGGACAGGCTCATAACCGTTATCGTGGAGATGTGGGAAGAGCCGCTGGGCGCAAGCGCGGCGGCGTTCAGCGAACCGCCCCAGGCTCCGTCCCTTTTCAGCTCCGGCGGCAGTGAAGCGGACGCGGCGCGGGCCAGGCAGGAGGGCATGATAGCCCAGCACGACGCGGTTTTCGCGGACTTCATGTCCTCCGGCGCAGGAATCAACCCAAGCGATCCGATAACCTTCAGGTCTGCCGGGCCGAGGAAGATAGCCTCATACACCTCCGTGTTCAACGGATTCGCGGCCGAGGTGCGGCACGGCGATATTGCGGCGTTGAAAAGCGATCCCCGCGTTAAAGCCGTCTATATATCGCAGCGGCGCGAGCTGCCGAAAGACCCCGAAGCCGGGTACGCCCCGACGGGGGATCCGGTCTCCAACGGTGATATCGGCGCGTCCGCGATATGGGGCAGCGGCTACAAGGGCGACGGTATGCTGGTAGCGGTTATCGACACCGGCATATATCACGAGCATGAGCAGTTAACCGGGCTGAATTCCGAGAGGCCCATTTCATTGGATACGATGCGGGGCCGTGTCTACGGCGCCGGTCTGTCCGCCCTGAACAGCGGCGACGGTTTCTGGAAGAGCGACAAGATCGTTTATTACTATAATTACAGCGCCCACGGCATGGGATTGACCGGTATTAATACCTATCTGCCGCCGGATATTGAACCGGACTATTTTAACAACGGCGAGGTTTATCCCGACCACGGAACCCATGTGGCGGGGATTGCCGCGTCCAGCCCTGCCGCGCAAACGATTCTGACCACCCCCGTCGGCGTCGCCCCCAACGCGCAGATATTGGCGATGCAGGTTTTCCCCAACGCCGCCGATCATCTGATCCTTATGGCGGTTGAAGACGCGGTGCTTCTAGGCGCGGATGCGATTAACCTTTCGCTGGGAACTGCGGCGGGCTTCTCCGACAGCGAGGGGTATCCCTACGTTAATTTTGAAGCCGACCTCGTTCCTTTCAGTTACGCGTCCCTCTTCGCCAACGCGAATAAAGCGGGGTGCTTCATAGCCGTCGCCAACGGCAACGAAGCCTATCAGGGCGAGTGGTCTGATTATAACTTCTTGAACGATGTGCCCTATCCCTATATAGATATGACGGACTTCGGCGTTTCCGGAGACCCCGCCTCGGAGCGGTCGGCTATGGGCGTCGGCTCCGTAACCAAATCGGTGGACTATAGACCGAGGATGCTTGCCAAAAACAGCGTGACCGGCGCGGAAAGCTCCTACATCTTTGAGGATTTCGCGGAAAGCAAGGCGTCCTTCCTTGACCCCGAATACGCGGACAGGGAATGGGAGATCGCCGCGCTGCCCTCCGGCGTGTTCGGCGAGACGGCTGCGGAGTTTGAGGCGGCCGGAGTGCGGGGGAAGGCGGCCGTTGTTTCGCGCGGGGTGGCGGCGTTCGCCGATAAGGTTGACAACGCGGCGGCAGCCGGGGCGATTGGCATTATCATCTACAACAACGAGCCCGGCATAGGCGGGGTAACCGTGGTGGACGCCGTTTCTGCCATCCCCAGCATAATGCTTTACCAGGAAGACGGCCTGTATATATCGAGCTTTCCGTCCGGTTCCACTATTAAGTTCAGCCCGGGCCAGGTTAGCGCGGATCCCTTCTCCGGGGCCGGAACCGTATCGTCCTTCAGCTCGATAGGCTCGGTGGGCCTGCGGTTAAAGCCGGATATAAGCGCCCCGGGTTCCCGGATTGTCTCGACGATCCACGATAAAGGCCCCTCCGGCACCGCCTCGATGAGCGGTACTTCTATGGCTTCGCCCCATGTGGCGGGGGCGGCGGCGGTCGTGAAGGAGTATGTTCTGGAACGCTTCCCCGGGATGAGCAGCTACGACACGAACCATCTTGTTGAAAATCTGCTGGCGTCCACGGCGCGCTTGGTATATCAAAACCCCGAGACCGGCCTTTATTCCCCCGCCCCGGCATACGCGCAGGGCGCGGGCCTTATCGACCTGGAGGGCGTCGTAAACACGCCCGCTATACTTTACAACACCTATGACCATAAGACGAAGATTGAGCTGTATGATAATCTGAACCCGTTTAATATCAAACTGGATTTTGTGCTGGAGAACCTTACCGCGCAGAGCGTCGTCTATGACCTGGGCCTTATCGCGCTCCACGACGCCTACGCCTCGCACCCGCGATACGCCGGCGCGCCTTTCGGGCCGGTGCTGATAAACACGGCGGCGGCGGACATGTTAAGCCCGCCGGGTTTCAGCGTATCGGCGGCGGGCGGCGCGGTTTATGATTCCGCCGCGAGACAGATAACGCTGAACCCCAATGCGGCGGCGAACATATCCATTACATTCGGTATTCATCACGGCGAGGCCGCGATTCTGCAGGCGGATTTCACAAACGGGTATATGCTTAACGGCTTTGTCACGCTGGATCCGGCGGACACCTCAAGCTACGCCTTGTCCATACCCTGGCTGGGCTTCGTCGGGGACTGGAACGCGGCCAATGTCTATAATAAGACGGACTATTATGATTACGTTGTAAACGCCTACTCCGAGGCCACAGGCGGCCTTGACCCTATGCTGATAAATAGCTTTGACAAGCTGCCGTTCTCGTATGACTGGAACGCGGACGAGGTATTAGCGAACCGGCTGCTGTCCGGCTTCGACCACCCCAGGTTTTTTCAGCTGGGGGATAATTTCTACGGCGGGGAGATGTCTTATAAAGACCCTAAGGCGCATATCGCGATATCGCCGTCAAGGGACGACGAAAACCCATACCTCAGGAATATCTACCCGTATTTAGTCCTTCTCCGCAACGCGCGAAACGTCCGTTATTATGTAAGAAACGCGGACGGCGATATCGTGTGGGAGGAACTGGGGTCATTCTACCGGAAGTACGAGGCGACAACCGACACGGGCCAGTATTACCAGCCCGAAGCCAGCTTTGAGGGCGTAGGCAATACCGGCGTCTACGACGGGCAGCGCCTGCCCGACGGCAAATATGTCTTCGAAGCCGCCGCCGAGCTGGATTACTTTCACAGGCAGGCCGAGATGGAGCAAAGCCCGCATACTTGGTCCGTTCCGTTCGAGATTGACCATCAGAAGCCTATTGTCGCCCTGAGCGTCAGGGATATAAACGGCGGGATAAACATAAGGCTCACGGCGAAGGACAACCATATGATCGGCGGCGCTATGCTGGTTCTGCCGGATAATATGGAATATGCCGCCGTCGAAGCGGGCATTGGCGATGTGTTCGACACGATTATAGCCTGGTATGACCGCAAAGAAGCCGTGTTCGACGTTACATTGACAGACGCCCAGCTTACACGGTTCCAGCAGGCCCTGGACGATATGGGTTATGATGTGACGGCGGATTATGATTTCTTCAAGCAAAACCTGATGGGCATAGCCTACGACTACGCGATAAACGAGCAGGCCGTATACCCAAGCGAGCCGGGCGACCGGTTCGAGGTTATCGCGGTAAGCACGGACGCGGAGGGTTATCACGGCACGGGCACCGCGCCGGTATCCGGTAATATCGTTATAACATTCAGCAACGTTATCGACGAGGAGGGAACCGTTTCGCTGACGGCCGAGGGCGGCGGCGGGTGGATCGCATTAAACGGCGGGCCTGACGCCGTTGACGGCAGGAACTATATAGCCCAATACAGCGGCCTCGCCCACGACACTAAGTACACGATACGCATTGATTCCGGCTTTAAGAACAACCGCCTGGGCAATCTGCCGACCGACGAAACCCATTCGTTCGTCACCGAATCACGGCTGGGCAGGCTGGAAGTCATAGGCACGGATATCGCCGATGAAAACAATGTCCACGCCGCCACGTCCGCAATCGTCGTTGAGTTTAACAAGAAGCTGAATCTGCCGCTGACCGGCAGGGTTATCCTGGTTTATACGGATGAGCTTACCGGTGAAGAGCAGGCGTTTATCCTCCCGGCTTCATGGATTGACGATACCCATATCTCGCTTGACTTAACCGGCGTAGGCCCGCTTATGTACGGAGCGGATTATACGCTGATTATCGAGCGCTATACTGCGGCCCCCGAAGAGAACGTCAATATAATGCTGCCGTTCTATTTGGAGTTCAGGACGGAGGCATATATAGACGCGGAACCGCCGGAGCTGGTATCCTACAGGCCTTCGGGGGCAGACGCCGCGATAAACGGCACGCTTACGCTGACCTTTAACGAGCCGATGTCGCCCGCCGGGGATATTATTATTAACCCCTCGGACGGCATGAGCATTCAACCGGGCTATTGGTCTGCGGACGGCCTGCGCTATACCGCGCAATATTCCGGCCTCAATTACGGCACGGCGTATTTTATTCACCTGAACGGCTTCGCGGATGTCTCAGGCAACTTGCTTGAGCCGTACCAGCCGCCGGAGTTCACAACCGTCCGCACATTCGACGAACCCGCCGCAGCGCCGCAACGCCTTGACCTTTACGAAGGCGAGACGGGGCAGTTCACGGTCTTCCTCGGCGGCTACGGGCCGGAAGCCGCGGCAAGCGCGGAGCTATCCGGTTATGACGGCTCCGTTATCAGTCTTGATAAAACATTTATATCAAGCGAAACAGACGGCATTATGAGCGTAACGGGCCTCGCCCACGGCGAAACGGACATCCTGATCACATTTACCGGCCCTGACGGTTTGACGCTTGTTCAGACCGCCGTGCATGCCGCGGTGTCCGCCGCCCCAAGATATCTGCGGCGTGTACTGCCCGTCCCGTCGCTGCCGGATATCCCTTACGGAACCCCGATGACCGATATCGCCGCCGGATTGCCCCAGACCGTCACTTTGCTGTTTACGGACGGAACCAGGGAACAGACGCCGGTTATATGGGATACGGACAGCGCGTTTTATGACCCGGACGACCCTGATATGCGGATATTCACGCTGTACGGCGAAGTCACGCTGCCTCCGAACATAATTCCGCAGGGGACTGTTACGGTTGAGGTCTATGTGAGCGTCAACGGCGGCTATACCGTGACCTTCGACGGCAACGGCGGTTATCCGCAAACCCAGCGGCTCATTATACCCGCAGGGGAATCCGCAGGAGGGGCGATGCCCGTCGCAGAGCGGAGCGGTTATAACTTCGTCGGCTGGAACACATCGCCCGGCGGTAACGGAAAGCCCTTTACCGGCGGCACTGTTGTAACGGGCGACATAACAGTATACGCGCTGTGGCAGTACGCCGGATATACCAAAACCCCGCCGACGCCGGACTATCCATACTACCCGTATTATCCCGAGCCGACGCCGAGCCCCGCTCCGGCCCCCGTATACACTCCCGCGCCCGCGCCGGTTCAAACGCCTGCTCCCACTCCCACTCCGGTTCCCAAGAAGACTATACCTGTGAACGGCGGAGCGAACAGCGTAACCTATACCGAGGACGGTGAAGGAGCCGTATCGCTTGAAATAACGGCGCAGGAGATAATTGAGATCATTAAGAAGGCGGGAGAAGAGCCGGTTGACTTTGATTTGTCCGGTTTATCGGAGCTTACGGAAGTAAATATCCCCGCGTCCGCGTTGAGGATGATTAACGGCTCGCGCTTGCTGTTAATGATTAAAACCCCTTTGGGTGATATAACCTTAGGCCCCGCCGCGATGACAGGCGCCGCGCTGAACGCCGGGAACGGCTATATACGGCTGTCGTTCACCGGGACGCAAGGGCTGTATGAGCTGGCCCTGTACGGCGGAACCGAGTACATCGCCGAATTCGGCGGCGCGGTTCAAATCAGCGTGCCGTATCCTCTAAGCGCCGGAGGAAACCCCGGCAAGCTGTACGCTTACCGAACGGACGATAACGGCCTCCGCCGGACAGTGTACAGCGAGTATGATGAGCTTGCCGGTGCGCTGCATTTTATTGCCTCCGGTTCTTCCGTATACGGCGTTGGGCTGGCGGACGCCGGTTTCCGCGATATCAACGGGCATTGGGCCGAAAACGCGATATCCCGCTCCGGCGCGTCGGGGCTTGCCGCCGGTTTCGGCGACGGCTACTTCGGCCCGGACAGGCAAATAACACGGGCCGAGTTCGCGCAGTTTATCTATGCCGTCGCGGGGTTTTCGCCCGTCAACGGCGGCTTGCCCTTTACCGACGTATCTGAGAGCGATTGGTACTGCACCGCCGTATCCGCGCTCAAGGACGCTCATGTCTTACAGGGCCTCGGCCGCCCGGACGGGAGCTTAGGGCCGGACGAACCCATAACCCGCGCCGAGGCGGCGGTCATGCTGGGGAACCTGGCCCAGGTGAAGCGGATTGCCCCGGTGTCCGCCGTGTCCGCTCAGACCTTCGTTGATTTTAACGAGATTGGCATATACGCCGAATCGGTTGAGCAGTCGATAAACGCGGGCTTCCTAAACGCGGACGGCGTCGGCGGCGGCCGGTTCGCCCCGTTTGATTACCTGACAAGGGCGCAGGCGGCCGTTATACAGATAACAGTGCTCAAGGCATTGAGCAGGCTGAGATAAAGGATGGAGAGATGAACATGAAGAAGCTGTTTTGCTGCGTTATCGCGCTGTGCGCGCTGGCAATGGCGGCCTGCGCCGTAAAAGCCCCCCAGGCCGCGCCGGAAGCGGAAGGGCCGCGGTTCGCGATTGAGAAATATACCGAGGATACAGTGAGCGCGGAGTATGTGAAGGTAAGCGGCATTACCGCGCAGAAGACGCTCAACGATAACCTTGAGGCCTTCTTCCTGGGCGCTTTTGCGGACGGGGCCGAAGGGTCTTACGAGAACACGGCGGAGTTTTACAATATCGGCGGAAGGTTTCTGAGCGTCGCGCGTATAGAGAACTTCATGCCGGAGGGCGGGGCGTACCCGACGGCGGCGATTGCGGGGAAGACATTCGACCTTGAGACCGGCGAGGTTATCGGGGACTTGGTTTTTGGCGGCGTCAGCCCGGAACATCCCTCGGACGTGTTTACCCAGGTTTATCCCGATAACGCGGTGGACGCGGTGTGGGAAAGGCTCGCGGCCAATCTGGAAGAAATAGGCCCGTTCAAGGATTATTACCTGACCGAAACCGCGATAATGGCGTATGTCAACCACGATCTCCACGCCGAGGGCGACTATTTCATATTTGAAGCCCCTTATGAGCAGAGCGTCTCTTTATTATCCGGGGCGTTGGCCGCCGTGGTGCTGGAGTAATAATTGTCTGCGTTTGAAAAGGGCCGGTTTACGCTGTTAAAGCGTCAGCTGGCCTATGCCCGCGCAAACAGCCCCTATTACCGCCGGACATTGCGGGATACGGATATAGACAGTATCCACGACCGGCGCGGCCTTGCCGCGCTGCCGCTGACCCCGTCCGACGCCCTGCGCAAAGACCCGAGGGCTTTCCTCAGCGTTGGCGAAAGCGCGGCGGCCCGTATCGCGACATTAAACACGTCCGGCACTACGGGGGACACAAAACGCATATGGTTCAGCGAGGCCGATTTGCAAAGAACCGTTGATTTCTTCATCTTAGGGCTCTCCCATATGGTCAAACCCGGGGGGCGGGCGGCAGTCTTTATGTCCGGCCCCGCCCCGGGCGGGTTGGGCGGCCTGCTGCATAAGGCGTTTGCCGCAATGGGCGTTTTTCCGATAATCCACGGGCCGGTCACGGACATAGCATCCGCCGTTCACGCCGCCGACGGCGCGGATTTGGTCGTCGGCCTCCCCGCCCAGCTTAACCGACTGTGCTTAACCGCCCCCGGGCTGCGGCCCGGCGCGGCGCTCCTGACCGGCGACTACATTCCCCGGGGTATCATTGATAATGTCAAAAGTTCCTGGGGTAGCTCCGTCTATACCCATTACGGCCTTACCGAGAGCGGTTACGGCCTTGCTTATCAATGTATGGCCGCGGAAGCCCATCATCTGCGGGACGGGGAGTTCATTGCCGAAATCGTAGATCCGTCCGGCGGCAGGCCGCTTGAGGACGGCAGCTGGGGCGAGCTGGTGATAACCTCGCTGATGAACGAGGCAATGCCGCTTATCCGTTACCGCACCGGGGACATAACCCGGCTTATTACGGCGCCCTGCGCCTGCGGGCACGCCCGGCCGCGCCTGGACAGAATAATGGGCCGTGCCGCGAACATCGGGCGGAAATACTCCATACATAAGCTGGATGAGGCTATGTTCCGGCTTCCGGGCCTTCTGGATTACAGTGCAAGCGTTCAAGAAGACAGGCTGGACATGATTATTGACAGTCTGATAAAATATGATGATAAGGCGGTTCGCGCGTCGCTGGAGGCGGAAGGGGTTCATATGGCCGCGCTGAGGCTGGAATACCGGGGTTTACCGGTGTACTCGGGGCCGCAGAAAAAATCCGTTTGCGTTCATAAAAAATGACTATCCAGACGGCTCATAATCCCTAAACTAATTTTTATTCTCTCTCTGTGCCTCTGTGCCTCCGTGTGAGAAAAAAACATTCGGCTTGCAGGAGAGTCCAGTGTGCCGTTGTTTTTAGTCTCTTCCATGCGATTTTTAATTATTTCACACAGAGGCACAGAGACACGGAGGAAAAGAGGTTAGGAGAAGAACTTAGCATATTTAGCTATTATGAGGCAATTGGATAGTCATTTCATAAAAAGACGACAACACAGGAGGTTCAACCATAACTACATCCTACCTCACCCCCACCGACATAATCCCGATTCTAGGCGTCGCGTTCCACCGCTTAGACTTTAATACCGCGCTGGAGCGGGTTTGCTGCTGTCTGGACGGCGCGGAGCCAAAGACGCTGTTCACCCCCAGCGCGGAGTTTGTAATGAAGGCGCGGAAGGACGCGGCTTTCAAAAAAATCATCAACGAAGGCGACATCGTGGTGCCGGACGGCGTTGGGGTTGTGCTGGCTTCCCGGCTGTGGCCCGTTAAATTCAAGGAACGCGTCCCCGGCTACGATCTGCTCCTTGCCATTTTCGACCGTATCAAAGACACGGGGCATACGGTCTATTTCTACGGCGGAGCCCCCGGCGTAGCCGAGCTGGCAAAGGCTAAGATGGAAGCGGCCTACCCCGGCTTAAATGTCGCCGGAACGCGCAACGGCTACATAAACGAGGCGGAGCAGGAGGAAATGATAGCCGAGATATGCCGCCTTAAACCGGACATTTTGGTGGTCTGCACCGGCTTTCCCCGCCAGGAGTTCTGGATAAATAATAACAAAGGCCGCCTTCCCTGCAAGCTCTTAATCGGGGCCGGCGGCTCGCTTGACGGCTTCTCCGGCACGGTGAAGCGCGCGCCGGTTTTCTTCAGGAAGCTGGGCCTTGAATGGCTGTACCGTTTGATACGCCAGCCTTCGCGCTTCAAGCGGCAGCTGCAGCTGCCGCTGTTTATGATAATGGCTGTCGCCGAACGGATTAAGCATAAAAACACATAAGGAAAACCCCGTTTTCACGGGGTTTTCCTCTACCTTTTCTTTATCACCTGCGGAACCGGCTTGATAACCGGCGGGGCGGCTGCCATATATTTTTCCTTCGTAGCCAGACCGCCTCTGATGTGCCTTTCCGATTTGTTCACTTCGAGTACCTTTCGTGCCTCCAGAGCCAGCTTAGGATTTATTTTAACGAGCCTTTCGGTTACGTCCTTATGTACCGTAGATTTGCTTATCCCGAATCTTTTTGCCGTTTCTCTTACCGTAGCGTTGGAATTGATGATAAAGTTAGCGACCTC
>JAISVU010000161.1 GCA_031271375.1 Clostridiales bacterium
GAAATGCCGATCTGCGGCAGCAATACAATATTCGCCAAAGCGATACCTCCCTCTATTTGATAATCGCTGTATTATTATTGTTTTACGCGGTACTTCTCAACTTCCCAGTTAAGGATGAATAGCGTAAAATCATCCGGCAGCGGGTTCGGCCCGCCGAAGGATTTAGCGTAAACCGCGATACGCATAGCGTCCAGGAAGAGCAGGCGGGCGGTCTCGGCTTCCTTCGCAGTTTCGCCCATCGCGAAAAAGCCCAGCCCCTCCGCCAGGGCAATCCTGGGCGGGAAACCGTGACATTTTATATAATCCGCCATTGCTTTGCCCGTGCCGCCTATATTATTTAGTATAAGCGGAGTGTGTTTGCAATAAACGATATGGTCGGGAGTGAACGGCTTTATATAATTGTTTAACGATAAAAGAGAACAGTTATTATAGATAACACAGGGGTTTTCAGCCGGGTATAGGTTGCGCAGCTCCGCTGAAAGGCGCTCGGCCCGGTCTATATCTATGTTTGTTAGGGGTGAGAAATCCGCGTCTTCGGTGATTCGCGATTTAATTCTATTCATTATGTTTTCGGTCAGCGCGTCGATTTCCTCAACCGTGTCCGACGCGGCGAACAGGCCGTGATTTTGAAGTATGACCTGTTTGGGGAATTCCCCGTTGGCTTCGTAAAACCCATTAAACCGCTTCGCGCAAACCGACGCAAGGATATAGCCCGGCTTCGTCAGCGGAATCCACAGAACCGCGCCGTTAAAGAGCGCGCCGCACAGCTTCTCGCCGTCTTTACCGCAGCTGAGGCCGTTGACAATGGCGGGATGGGTGTGTACGACGTACTTATAGGGAAACAGGCCGTGCAGGATCGCCTCGACGCTGGGGCGTTTATCCTCTTCGCCGGGGAGCCTTGCCGCCATCATATCGGCAAGCGCGGCGGCTTCGCGGGCCTCGTCCTCTTCGGGGTATGCTTTGTTCAACATATCGGAGAGCTTTGACATATCCATCGCGACGAAACGGTCCGCAGTGATATCGGCCAGGGAGGTTCCCGAAGCCTTCACATACATTACGCCGCCGTCTTTAAACGACGTGTTCCCGCCACCCGCGAGCACATAATCGGCGTCTCCTCCGTAGCGGTTGGACACGGCGACCAGTTGAGTCAGCTTTTCGGATATCATGGTATCTCCCCTTCTTTTTCCAAGCCTATGATATCACTTTTAATCAAAAAACGCTATAGTTGGCGTTAAAAATGCTCATTAGCAATAAATAATCCCGCTTATGAGCGCAAATGAGCAGGGATTGATCAGCTAGGCGCTAGGAGCTAGAGGTTCGAAATCATATTGCTATTATTAGCTCTTTGCGGTATAATAGCGTATAGACAGGAGTTGATAACGATGCCGACGAGAGCAATCACCGTTCGTGTGGATAATGCGGTTAAGGAACAGGCTGAAAGAATGCTGGAGGATATAGGTATTAACATGACGACATATATCGCGTCAAGTTTAAAGGCATTGGTAAGGGAGAGGCGAGTGCCGTTTAAGATGGTGACAACGGATTACCTAACTGACCAGATAATAATTGAAAAGTTGAAAGAAGCTGAAAAAGAAGCCGCTGACCCTAATGCTGTGTGGTTGAGCCGCGAAGAGGTATTCGAGCCTTTGCGAAAGAAATATGGCTATTAAATATCACGTCAGAATGCTATCCAGAGCTAATAAGGATATAACAATTATCGAGGAAGCGCTGAAAGAATATCCTCAAAAGGCCGGAAGATTGTTTGCGGAAATAGACGAGAAGTTGCTTTTGTTGGAGGATATGCCTTATATGTGGCCGGTATATCAACCGCGTCCGGAATACCGAATTATGGTTCTGGAGGATCATGTGTTATTTTATGTCGTAGATGAATCACAGCACATAGTTAAAGTTTACCGTATAATATATGGCCGTCGCTATATACCCGATTTACTTAACGATTAACCCCCGGAGGCACAAATGGATCACATCGCAATCCTTTCCAAAGAGCTGTCCCTTAACCCTGCCCATGTAAAGAATATAGTCGCGCTGATTGACGAAGGCGCGACGATCCCGTTCATCGCCCGGTACAGGAAGGAGCTCACCGGCTCCTGCGACGACCAGGTACTGCGGATTCTGGCCGACAGGCTTGCCTATCTGCGGAACCTGGACAAGCGCAAGGAAGAGGTGATGGCGGCGATTACCGCGCTGGACAAGCTCACGGACGAGTTAAAGGCGTCTATCCTTGCCGCCGCGACCCTCGCCGAGGTCGAAGACCTTTACCGCCCGTATAAAGCCAAACGGCGCACAAGGGCAACGATAGCGCGGGAGAGAGGTTTGGAGCCCCTCGCGGCAGTGCTTATTGCACAGGAGCTAAAGACGGGAAGCCTTGAGGACATTGCTGCGGGGTTTATCAACCCTGAGAAGGACGTGCCCGATGTTGAAACGGCCCTTGCCGGGGCGATGGATATTGTGGCGGAAGACATCTCCGACGACGCGGATATCCGCAAAAAGCTGAGGGAGTTCGCGCGTTCCGGCGCCGTCCTTACCAGCAAAGCCGCTAAGGATGAGGATTCCGTCTACCGCATGTACTACGATTATTCCGAGTCGGTTTCGAAGGTTCCCGGCTACCGTGTGCTGGCGGTGAACCGGGGCGAGAAAGAGGAGTTTCTTAAAGCAACAGTAGAGATGAACGGCGAACGCGCCGTCGGCATTATCAGCAAGGAAATTATAAAGGGCCAGAGCCTCTGCCGCGAGTATTTGGAGAAAACCGTAACCGACGCGTGGCAGCGCCTTATTGCACCGTCGCTGGAGCGCGAGGTACGGGCGGGGCTTACCGAGGCGGCCCATGAACAGGCCATCAATATGTTCGGCGTCAACCTAAGGCCGCTGCTGATGCAGCCTCCCGTGAAGAGCAAAGCTGTTCTGGGCTTGGATCCCGCGTACCGCACCGGCTGCAAGCTGGCGGTGGTGGACGCGTTTTCCAATGTGCTCGATACGGGCGTCATCTATCCGCTCCCCTCCCACGGCAAAGTGGAGGCGGCGCGAAAAACTGTAGCCGCGCTCCTGCAAAAGCATGGCGTGACCGCCGTTGCGATCGGCAACGGCACCGCCT
>JAISVU010000221.1 GCA_031271375.1 Clostridiales bacterium
TAATGCGGGGGGACTTGCTCCCGCCTTATAAAAAGGAGTAATACTTTGAAGAAAGTATCGGCGTTACTAGGGTCATTAATGCTTATCCCAATATTATTATGCGGCTGCGTGGCACCCCAAAGCGGCTCAGGCTTCACGGTAGCGGATCGCGGCTCCGTCGATATTGTAAACGCCGATACCGTCACATACACCCACAATAAGACCGGCGCGAGGGTAATACACATCGCCAATGACGACAAGGAACGCGCCTTAGTCATTACCTTCGAAACCCCCGCACTGGACAACAAGGGCATACCCCATGTCTTTGAACATGCCACGCTGGGCGGCTCGGAGAAGTATCCCTCGCCGGCCCTCTTCCTATCCGCCGCAAGGCAGACATATAATACCGGAATGAACGCAAGCACGCAAAACGCGATGACCAGTTATTATTATATGACGCGTTCAGAGGAGCAGCTGCTCGCGATGACGGATTTCTATATGGACAGCGTGTTCCATCCGATGCTGTTGACTGACGAACGTATTTTCCGCCGCGAGAGTTGGCGTTATGAACTGACAAACCCTTCGGCGCCGCTTAACCTTAACGGTATTGTTTACAGCGAGATGCGGGGGGCGATGACGCCGGAGTTCGCGGCGCGTCAAAACATGCTGGACGCCCTTTATCCGGGCAGCGTATCCGCGAACAACTACGGCGGCAATCCCACCGATGTGCTGAAGATGACCTATGAGGACTGCGTCGCCTTCCACGGCGCGTACTACCACCCGTCGAACTGTATCATCTTCCTGTACGGAGACCTGGACGCCGCGCCGTTCCTGGACTTAATCGGCGGTTACTGCGACGGGTTCGGGCGCAGGGATATTTATGTGGAAAAAAGCCTGACGGAACCCTTTGCCGAACCGGTGACGAAGGTTTATTCTTTCCCTGCGGAGGCTAACGGAACGGCGGAGAATAACGCCATCCTGCAATATGCCGTCAGCCTCGGAAAGCTCACCCCAGAGGAACTGGGCGCCGCCGATATGCTGGCGGCGGTTTTGATGAAGGACGCTTCGCCGGTTATAAAAGGGCTGCGGGAGGCTCTTCCCGGCATAAACGCCGATATATCTCTCGGGTCGGAGACCGCGGGGGATTACCTGTATATACAGGCAGACGGAGCCAACGGGGCCGACTTGAGTATATTTAAAGACACCGTGGAAACCGCCGTCGCTGAGATACTGGCAAATGGATTTGACCCGGAGCTTATCGAAGCCGCGATAGCAAGCGAAGAGTTCGCCGTCCTTACCGCCGCGGATTATCCCGGCGCGGGAGCGCGCATAGCACAGGTAATGGCGTCATATAACGCGGCAGGGAACGGGTTGGATTACTGGAACGGCTTGCTAGCGGGGATAGAAAGAGCTAAGGCCGGATATAAAAACGGATTGTTCGAGGATTTCCTCAGGGATTACGTAAAGGATAACCCGCACAGGGCTTTGGTGGCCACGGTTCCCGCGCCAGGATTGAAAGAAGCCCAGGACGCGGAGCTGCGCAAATGGCTGGACAATAAAAAGGCCGGTATGAGCGATGAAGAAATACAGTCTCTGATAGAACAGAGCGATGAGCTATCCGCGATGGCCGAAGAAAGCGCCCCTGCCGAGCTGCTCGACAAACTCACTGCCGTCACCGTAGGCACATTGCCCATCGAGGTTAAGGAGTATCGCGTAATAGAGAGCGTAATAGACGGCGTTCCCGTTTATTGCGCCAATGCCGAGATTGACGGCGTGAACTCCACCAGCGTAATCTACAACGCTCAAGCTGTGGAAGCGGACGAACTGCATTGGCTCAAGCTATATGCTTACTTGCTGGGCAATATGCCAACCAAGCAATATAATTTATCGGTTCTGCAAACAAAAATAGCGCGTTACCTAAATGGGTTCAGCGTAAGCGCGGGGGCTCAGGAGTTTTATGATCACACGTTCCAGCCTTCCATAACACTGGAATGGTCCGGCCTTAACGGGGATTACGCCGAGGCGGCCGCGCTGGCAAAAGAAATTCTGACAGCGACAGATATAAGCGATACATCGCTTATCGCGGGATACTTAAATCAGATAAAGACAGAGACAAGGTACCTGATAAACGCCGCGCCTCACAGCGTTATGCAGATGCGCGCAAAGGCGGCCCGTTCCGATTACTACGCTTATATTAACTATATGAATAATGTTGACTATTATGATTTCATAGACGCTGCGGAAGAGCTTCTTTCCGCCGACCCGGACGCGTTTAATACAAGGCTGGAAACGGTGAGGGGCAAGCTCAACTACAAAGAAGGCGCGGCGGTTATCTTCGCGGGCGACGCGGAAGGCATAGAGCTGTTTAATAAAAACATCGGCGGCCTCCTGGCCCATTTGACAGAAGAAGCCATCGTTCCCGCCGATCTCTCAAGCCTCCCAAGACCTGCGGATACCGAGGGGATGGTCATTGAATCAAGCGTGCAATATAATACGCTTTACGCTTCGCTGGATGATGCGGGGCTTGAGTATAACGGAAAACTGTTGGTTAATATGAGCGTGCTTGGGGACGCGTACATGCTTAATGTTCTGCGGTACAGGCTGGGGGCTTACAGCGCAATGGCGCGGGCGGACCGTGACGGGCTGGCCTTTATATCCTACCGCGACCCGCAGGTAAAGGCCACCTTCAGCGCTTATGAGGAAATGGCTGATTTCGTAAGGGGCAGCGATATTACCCAGGCGGACATCGACCGCTATATAATCAGCGTATTTTCCGCATATGCCGAGCCGCGCGGCGAGCTTACGGACGCCGTTGACACGGCAAGCAAAAAATATCTGCGCTACCCGGACGGTTATTTGGTTAATCTCCTTGAAGGGATTAAATCGGCGTCGGTTGCGGACTTCAAAGGCTTCGCCCCGTATCTGGACAGGGTTATCGAGAAGGGAACCCGCTCCACCGCCGGCGGCCAAACCGCTATCCAAGAAAACGCGGAGCTTTACGAGGACATTATCTATCCTTTTTAAGATAAGATATCTTATAGACACCAAGCAAGGCCGCCTTATAATCGTGAGTACGACGAGTTGGCGGCCTTTGCCTGAAGATAATGTGATATACTGCTTGAGCAGTAAATGACTCAGTGCGCTTGCGCACATGAGGCTTTTACTAGCTCAAGCCCTCCCTTACGACTTCCGCCTAAACAAGGCATTTATGCCTTGCGAAGCCGAAGGCTTAGTGCAAGCGAAGCGCCGCGCTTCGAGTTTCACGTAGTGAAACTTTTAGGCGAGAAGGAGTATATGTGACGGGCTGCGGTTTACGCGCGGTTAAAAAGGGCGCTAACCCTATTAAGCCTTGCGCGGTACTTGAGAAGCTCTATTATACGCAACTTCCACGAGGCCCTTAATGGTGTGCAGTATAATCTCATACGAGTCTTCGTCAAAGTTATAAGGTACGATAATATTCTTTACTGAGCTCAAAAATTCGGACTTCATTTCAATGTCGTCCTCAGTCGAGGCGTTCGGGACGCCGGCCGTTTTCATGGTAACGGAAGGCAGCTTCGTAAGCACGCTCTCAGTGGAACCCTTGACGATGTAGTCCAGAGAAGCGTGCAGCACCTCGCACATTTC
>JAISVU010000256.1 GCA_031271375.1 Clostridiales bacterium
TTGACACTTTACATATAAGACACGCGCTAGAAATGGCTTCGCTTGTTACTTCGAATTTCCAGTTGTTTTCCGCGAATTCTGTCATTTTTGGTGAGCGTTTAGCTAGTTAAGTAGTATAAAATCAAAAAATAGAGTTCCTTAAGGGGACATATCCGCAACATGCTCTTAACCGCATAATATGAAAGTGATTATAAAGAGGAGTTTCGCCGCCGATGTGGTTTTATACGCTTAATCCTATATTACAGGGCCTGATCGCCGCGCTTTTTACATACCTTGTAACGGCGCTGGGAGCCGGGCTGGTGTTCTTCTTCAAGTCGATGAACCAAAGGGTTTTGGATTTGATGATGGGCTTCGCCGCCGGTGTTATGATCGCGGCTTCGTATTGGTCGCTCCTTGCCCCGGCCATTGAGCTTGTGGCCGAGCTTAACGGTAACGCCTGGCTCATATCCGCCACAGGCTTTATGCTGGGCGGCGTTTTTGTCATAGGCAGCGATATTACGCTGTCCAGAGCGGCGCTGATACGGTCACAGGGAACGGCCTTAAAGCGCTCGATTCTTTTAACCGGCGCGGTAACGCTCCACAACATACCCGAAGGGCTTGCGATAGGGGTGGCGTTCGGCAGCGCGGCGATGGGGATCGCCGGCGTGTCCGTCCAAAGCGCGGTGATGCTTGCGCTGGGTATTGGCCTGCAAAACTTCCCCGAAGGGGTTTGCGTCGCGATGCCGCTTCGAAGGGACGGCGCGCCTCGGCTGAAAAGTTTCCTGATTGGGCAGGCTTCCGGCATCGTTGAGCCGATAGCAGGCGTTATCGGCGTTCTGTTCGCGCTGTCAATGCGCAGCGCGCTGCCTCTTGCCCTCTCGTTTTCAGCCGGGGCGATGATCGCCGTCGTATGTTCCGAGCTTATTCCCGAATCCTTCAAGGATAATAAGACCGTCGCGGCCTTCGGAGTTCTGTCGGGTTTCGCGGTTATGATGATGCTGGACGTCGCGCTGGGCTAAACAATGATTGTTATATCCTTACTGGCTTTATTCAGTATCTCGTTGCCCTCTTCCGTAACCAGCACTATGTCTTCCACGCGCATACCCACCTTGCCCGCAATATAGATGCCCGGTTCGACGGAAAAGGCCATGCCCGGCTCCAGGTTCCTGCGGTTGTTCTTCTTAATGTCGGGCCCTTCGTGGATCATATATCCGATACCGTGGCCCAGACGGTTAATGAAGTTGGATTTATAGCCCGCATCGTCGATAATGTCGCGGGAAGCCTTGTCCACATCCGGTATATATGCCCCGTTCACGGCCTTCGCTTCGCCCGCTTCATTGGATTCCAGCACGATTCCGTAAAGCTTCCGCTCCTCGTCCGTTATCCCGCCGACAAATACGGTGCGGGACATATCGGAATACATGCCGTTCACCGCGCAGCCGAAGTCCAGTATCATCATGTCGCGCTCCAGGATAACCCTGCCGGAGCCGTGGTAATGCGGGTAGCTGGAGTTGGGGCCGGAGGCAACGATCGCCCAGGGCTTCCCGCCCCCGGCTTCAGCCATTTTCTCTATGAGGAACCTGGATATGTCGCCTTCTTTTAATCCCGGCTTTATGTAATCCACGGCCAGCTTGAACACGTCGTCGGCGATACGGGCGGCTTTTCGCAGATTCTCTATTTCCTCCGCGTTCTTAATTATCCGGGCCTCTTCAAGGACGGAAAGGCCGTTGACGAAGGTTACACCGCAGTCCTTTGCGATATCCAAGACATTAAAGGCCTGGGCGGAGCTGTTGACGCCGAGCGTGCCGCCCTTTAACCCATGCTCATTCAACGCGGCGGCGCACACGCCCGTCATGGACTCCCCGTCCAGCCAGTCATAAACCTTGAAACGGTTCCCGTAGGCGTTCTCGATTTCGCCCTTATAAAGCGTGTTGCAGACATAGAAGCCTTCGCCTTTGGCGGTCACGAACAATCCCTGGAACCGCTCGCACATCATCGGCGAGAAACCCGTGAGGAACAGCAGTTCCTCCGACGGGCACACCAGCATCCCGGACAGGCCGGCCTTTTTGATGTGGGTTGTGAGGTTGGTTAAGCGGTTAGTGTTCATAATAATCCCCTTTCAATTCAATTATTCTCCTGCTGCAGCGTAAGCCTTTTGAGCGCGTACTCATAGGCCTGCTTATAGTCGCCGCGGTCTCTGTAGCAGTCTTCAAGTATCATGTATATATGCTTTGCCAGGCGTTCGTCGGCCCAGGCCTCCGGGTCGGAGCCTTCGAACAGGGCCAGCGCCTCCCTTATCCTGCCCGCCGCCATGAACGCCCTTGCCCTTATGCAGAGCGACCAGCCCTCCGCAGCGGGGATATGCTCCATCTCCAAAGCGATTTCGTCTATCGCGCGGAGCTGAGAAACGTCCGCGACTTGCTCCCTGCCGCCGCCATCAAGGAAATAGCTGACCGGAACGTCCAGGGAGTGCGCAAGGAACTCCAGGGTTTTCACCGACGGCGCCGCACTGCCGTTCTCTATCTTAGACAGCATGTTCCGCGTCATATATTCGCCCACAACATCCGTTTGCGTGAGTTTTTTATTTAATCGGACTTCACGTATGCGCTGGCCCAGCAGCAGTTCCGTACCCATCCTAATCAATCCACCTTACATTATCGGGTAATTATAATTTACTATAGTTTAGCACAGGCGATTGTTTTTTTCAAGATTTATTTTTTATATACCGAAACCATTGACAAATTCACGGTACGGCATTATAATAAAAGGTGAATAATAGTTACTGGACTTGTTAAAAAGGGGAGAAGTCTTATGACCGCATGGGCCGACTGGTTTGAAGCAACGCATCTGGCGGAGCGCATTTTTATCTTTATCGCCGCGCCTGCGACGCTGATTATGCTGATTCAGACAGTAATGCTGTTTCTTGGCGCCGGGGACGGGCCGGGGGATACCGGCATGGATTCAGACACGTCCGGTATCGGCGATGGTGAGGCGGATATAGACTTTGATATTGACGGCGATTCCGACGGCTCGTTTGACAGCTCCGGGCTCCAATTCCTTACAATGCGCGGCGTAATCGCGTTTCTTACCGTGGCAGGCTGGACGGGTGCTTTGTGCATGGAGATGGGGCTGCCCGTTATCGTTGCGGGGATGCTCGCGATAATATGCGGTTTCGGAGCTATGATAGGTATCGCCGCGCTGGTGCGTGTTTTGATGTCCCTCCAGGCTTCCGGGAACATTAGTTACCGGGCGGCGCTGGGGGCGCTGGCCGAGGTTTATCTCACGATTCCCGGCGGAAACGCGACCGGAAAGGTATCCGTTACCCTCGGCGGCGCGCTGACCGAATGCGACGCGATAACCGAGGCCGACGGGCCCATCCGTACCGGCGCGATCGTCCGCGTAACCGACGTGGTGCGCGGGAGCGTGTTAGTGGTGGAGCAGATAAAAGAAGAGAACAGAAACCAGAACTAAAAAGGAAGGGGAATAACAATGCCTGGTGATTTATCGTCTGGAGCAATGATGTTGATATGGGTGATCGTAATAGTCGTGGTGTTTTTCAGCGTTGTGGCCGCGATACTGTCGCGGTACCGCAAATGCCCGTCGGACAAGATAATGGTTATCTACGGTAAGGTGGGGGGCAAGGACGGCACGGGAAGCAGCCTAGCCGCAAAGTGCCTGCACGGCGGCGCGACGTTTATCTGGCCCGTGATCCAGAGCTTCCAATATCTGGACCTTACGCCGATTTCAATCAGCGTGGACCTGAAAAGCGCGCTGTCCAAGCAGAACATCAGGATTGACGTGCCGAGTAAGTTCACGGTCGGCATATCCACGGAACCGGCAATCATGCAGAACGCGGCGGAACGCCTGCTCGGGCTTAAATTAAGCGAGGTTCAGGAGCTGTCGAGGGACATAATATTCGGTCAGCTGAGACTGGTTATCGCCACGATGGAGATTGAGGAAATCAACACGGACCGGGACAAGTTCCTTTCCGCCGTCTCGAATAACGTAGAGGGCGAGCTGAAGAAGATCGGCCTGCGGCTTATAAACGTGAATATGACGGACATCACCGACGAGTCGGGATACATAACCGCCCTCGGTAAGGAAGCGGCCGCCAAAGCCATAAACGACGCGAAGATCAGCGTCGCCGAAAAAGACAGGGACGGTAACATAGGCGCGGCCAACGCGGAACGGGATCAGCGCATACAGGTGTCCAGCGCCAACGCCGCCGCCGTAAAGGGCGAGAACGACTCCCGGATGCTGATAGCCGAAACCGAGGCCCAGCGCAGGGAGAGCGAGGCCGAGGCCAACCGGAAAGCCACCGCCGCCGAGCGCGTCGCCGAGGCTAAAGCCCTTGAGGAAGCCTACGCGGCGCAGCAGGAGGCCGAGGTAGCCCGCGCGAAGCGCGAGGAAGCCACAATGGAGGCCGACATTATCGTAAAGGCCGAGATTGATAAGCGCAGAGCCGAGATTGAAGCCGAAGCCAGCGCGGAAAGGCTCCGCCGCCAAGCCCGGGGCGAGGCCGACGCCATCTTCGCTAAAATGGAAGCCCAGGCCCGAGGTTCCGAGGAAATCCTTATCCGCCAGGCCGCCGGTCTCGTAAAAATCATGGAAGCCGCCGGAGGCAACGCCGACGCCGCCGTGAAGATGATGATCGCGGACAAACTGGAGGAACTGGTCAAAACCCAGGTGGACGCAATCAAGAACCTCAAGATCGACAAGGTCACGGTGTGGGACGGGGAAGGCAAGAACGCGGCCGCCGGTTTCGCCAGAGGCCTGATGAAATCCCTGCCGCCGCTGAATGATTTGTTCAATATGGCGGGGCTGACGCTGCCGGGCTTTTTAGCGCCGGGGAAGACGGAAGAACTTAGCGAGATAAAAGAGAACAGTTAAAGACGGTCAATTTACGCACTGATAAAATAGCCGCTCACTGGGTATGCCACAATCCAGGGGCGGCTATTATTATACCTGTCGTCCATCTACTTATTATCCGACAGCTTGTCTTTTATCATCCTCAGCACCCGCTTTTCTATCCGCGACACCTGCACCTGCGACACGCCGATAGCCCGGGCCACCTCATTCTGCGTTTTATCGTGGAAATAGCGCAGGAGGATGACGGCACGGTCTTTCTTGTCCAGTTCGTTGATGATCTGCTTCAGCGCGATGATATCGATCATGCCGTCGCCGGACGCCAAGTCCAGGCGGTCTATAAGGAAGATGGGGCTGCCGTCCCCCTGCTGGACGACCTGGTGCAGGGATTCTACCTCAAAGCCGGATTCCATTGCCATCACAAGGTCTTCTGCCCCCACGTCCAGGGCGGCCGCCAGTTCGTTAATCGTTGGGGGCTTGCCGAGCTTTTGATGAAGCGCGTCCTGCATGTAACGGGCCTTTACCGCCATCTCCTTCATCGGCCTCGAAACCTTAATCAGCCCGTCGTCGCGGAGGAACCGCTTGATCTCGCCCAGGATCATCGGCACGGCGTAGGTGGAGAACTTGACGCCGTAGCCTGTGTCAAACTTGTCAATACATTTTATCAGTCCGATAGCGCCGATTTGGTAGAGGTCGTCCAAGTCGCAGCCGCGCCCGGAAAAACGGCGGGCTATGCTCCAGATAAGCCCCGCGTTTTCCTTAATCAAGCGTTCCTTTGCTTCCATATCCCCGGCCTGCGCCAGCCGAACCAGCTCTATTGTATTGTCTGACATGTCATAAACCCCTTAGCGGAGCGGTCAACTGCCGTCCCCCAGCGTTTTGGTCATCGCGACGGTGACGCCGCCGCCGGGAACGGAGGTTACGTTCAGCTCGTCCATGAACGCGTCCATGAACGCGAAGCCCATACCGCCGCGCTCCTGCTCCGGTTTCGAGGTGTATGTCGGCTCCATCGCCAGCTTGATATCCGGGATGCCGATGCCCTCGTCCGTGACCTCTATGTACAGTTCCCTCCCCGTTATGCGGCAGTAAAGCTGGACGCGCTTATCATGCCCCCTGCCCTCATAACCGTGGACAATGGCGTTGGTCACAGCCTCGGACACGGCGGTCTTTATCTCCGTTATCTCCTGCACGGTGGGGTTGAGCTTGGTTATAAACGCCGCGACAGCCGTCCGCGCGAAGGCCTCGTTCTCCGATATCGCGCTGAAATACAGCCGCATTTCGTTTGCGTTATCTACTATATTTGAATGTTCGCCGTCCATTTATTCTCCTCCCGCGCTGGCCAGGGCTTCGTCCAGGCTGCCGTAGCAGGGTATTATGCGCGAAAGCCCCGATATGCCAAAGATGCGCTTAATGCTTCCGTTTATATTGATGGCATAAACCTTGCCGCCCCGCTGGGTAAGCTCTCTGTAGCGCCCGATCATAATGCCTATTCCGGAGCTGTCCATGAATTCCACCGCGGAAAAATCGAAGATGAGGTTTTTTGCCTTGCTCCGGGTCAGATTCCGGTCAATCTCCCTGCGCAGCTCCACCGAGGAATGGTGGTCGATCTCGCCGGAAGGCTTTACTATAAGATTTTTATTTGCCTGCGTAAAAATGATTTCCATAGCGAATCCTCCATGCTTGTCTCGTCATACCAATAATATACATTAATGCCATAAAAATCAAGCATATATAGTTAAAACCGTCAGACATATTGGGACAAAAAACGCGTTATGCGCTGTGGCAAATTTAATGTTGCAAAAAAACCGGATTTAACTTACAATAAGAATATGTAGAATGAAAAGTCACATTATCATTGAAAGGCGGGATTTCTTTGGCAGAAATCTGGTATCGCGGGAAGGCACGCAACTTGCTTTGTGTTCTCGTCTTGTTTATTATGATATTCACGATGTTCCGGGTTCCGGCGCGGGCTGCGGACAGTAAGATTTTTACCGACGCGATAAAAACAAGGTTCATCGGCGCGATAAGCGGTATCTTCCCCGGGAACCCGTATTATTATGAGTACTTCGCCCTTCACGATATGGACAACGACGGGATACCGGAGTTGCTGCTGGGGAGGGAGCCAAACGACTTCAATTCTGAGCAGGTGTACTACGCCGTTTGGAAATACGACGTTCTGGACGACGAATTTGTGTTCATCGGCAGGATAGACCCCTGTGTCTATCTGATGAAAGACCGCTTCTCCAACGCCATCTTGGGCTTATATACAGACGCCTCCCGCCAAACCGTTGCCTATTTCAATTACTACTTCACAGACAGCACCGTCGGCCGCAACACGGTTCTTTCGGCCAGCATCGGCGACCAGATAATCTATGATACGATGGTGATAATGGACGGCTACTTTTATAACGACCAGGCCATAACCGAGGATAGGTTCCTTGAAATATATAAAGTAACTCAAGGTACATATGACGAGCTTATCGTTCACGATATCCGAGGCTTCGCCGACGAAACGGTTCATGTGGCCGTTCAGTCGTGGAAGCCCTACGATATCTCCAAGAACCCCCGTATACCGACCAACTTAGGCGGGTTTACCAGGGCGTGGCAGCAGCCTATGTATGATATGATAGAAACCAAACGCGGCCCCTCCGACACATTCGTCAGCGAAGACGACCAGTGGATCACCCCGCTTATTACATTAAACCCCCAGCGTGATTACGGGCGCTACGCCCTGCACGACTTTGACGGCGACTTTGTTCCAGAGCTGCTGCTGGGGCTGCGCGATGGGCAGCACTTCTCATATGACGTTTATAAATGGTGGAGGGGCGAGCTGCGTTACAATGCCTCCTTCGACTGTTATGCCCAGTACCTTGCCATAGAAAGCGGAACCGGCAACATCTTTACATATGACGCTGTAGCGAACGAGTTCTATGATATGTCCGCAAAGAAGGTCTATTTGGAAGACAACGCGCTAGCCACCGCGACGCTCCTTGCCAGGAACGGGGACTTGTATTATCAATCCGCCGGCGGGGGTTCGCTTTCGTCTTCCCGCTTCAACAGGGCTCAATTTGTGGGGAAATTGAGTGACTATGTAATCCAATACAATGAAATCCGCACGTTTGACATCGGATTCGTGCCGCCGGATATAGTCTTAATCCACTATATTATGACGAACGGTTTCACCAGAATGGGGAGTTAATGATGAGTACGCCGTATAAAAAGACCCTATGCTTTGTCCTGGCCGCCTGCGCGGCGCTGGCGCTGTTTCCGCTGTCCGCCCAGGCAAGCATCCCCGCTTACACCTTTCCAGATTTGGAGTGGTTCGCAAGGCGGCAAGCCGCAGAGGCCAAGCGCGAGGAAGCGCTTACTCCTGATAATATGCTTACGTATGAGGAAGCGTCTGCATATGATTACATTAAGGGCGGCGGAGTGTATGCCGATTTTCCCCTTCTGCCCGATTTTAAACATTATGCGAAGCTGCATGACCTGTATATTACGGAGTATGACCAAACCGTGGACAGCTTTTATTATCTGGGCAGCCCGGATACGGAGTATACATTCAGGTCTATGATTATCGACTATATATGCCAGGACTACAAGGCAATGGGCGAGTATCTTAAAACCCTGGAAGAACTGGGTTTTAAGCAGCTTGCCGAAATAAAGAGCGAGCATCACGAGCTGTTCACCGAGGGCATTCGGGATGAGCTGATCTATGACCCGGATTTCACGCTGGATCACGGCGGGGTCATCTATATGCTGGAGGACAGCGACATGTTTATGCTGCTGTTGATCGGCGGCTCGGTTACGGACTCCCCCTGGGGCACTTTGGCGGAATGCATGGAGTTCAGGTTGTACAGCTTGTCTAATGAAGCGGACAGGGAGGTGTTGGAGGATGTTGAAAATGAATAGAGCATATAAAGGCTTTTTGGCGTTGATATTGGCGGTAACGCTAGCACTGGGCATTGCCCCGTCGGCGCTGGCTTCTTCATTTTCAAGGCAGTCGTACATGATTGTCGCGACCAAATACCCCAACAACGCCGGAACCGTTACCGGCGAAGGCCTGTACCGCGCCGGGCAGACCGTCACCGTCACCGCTGAACCCAGCGTCGACTGGGGTTTCTTCGGCGGCTTCGACGGCTGGTATGAAAACGGCGAAAGAGTCACTACGGATAAGTCATACAGCTTCACGGCCACTGGGGACAGGATTCTTCAGGCCCGTTTCTCCTTTATACACGACATAATCCTGATGCATGGGGAAGGCGGAACCGTATCCGGCGGCGGCAGCTCGTACAGCGAAAACGCATCGCTGACAGTCAGAGCCGTGCCTAACGATGGATATGTCTTCGGCGGATGGTATGAGAATGGCATAAAAGCCAGCGACAATGCCAATTACACCTTTGTTGTTATGGGAAGCAGAACGCTGGAAGCCCGTTTCGTTCAGAATCAAAGAATAACCGTGAACTCTGCAAGGGGCGGCTCCGCCGCCGGCGGCGGCAGCTTCCATTCGGGCGAGCGGATTACGGTCAACGCGGTACCGGACAGCGGATACCAATTCGACGGATGGTATGCCAACGGCCAAAGGGTCAGCACAAGCGCGTCGTACAGCTTCGAGGTCACGGCGGCGATAACCCTTGAAGCCCGGTTCTCCACAAGATCATACCAGATATCGGTTACGTCGGGTACCGGAGGCACGGTGTCGGGCGGCGGAACCTTTACCCAAAACCAGCAGGTTTCCGTTTCAGCCACGTCGAGCGGCAGCGGCTATATCTTCGACGGCTGGTATGAAGGCGGCGCAAGGGTCAGCTCCAGCCAAAACTACAGCTTCACAGCCACCGCGAACCGAAACCTTGAAGCCCGATTCACTGCGGTTGAGAGCATATCCATCCTGACAACCGCGCAGCCCTGGCAAGGCGGAACCGTAACGGGCGGTGGCTCGTATAAGCCGGGCGATACGGTGACGCTAAGGGCCATACCGAACGATTACTACCTCTTCGACGGCTGGTGGGAGAGCGGCCAGAGGGTCAGCACATC
>JAISVU010000024.1 GCA_031271375.1 Clostridiales bacterium
AAATAAGTGGGCGATACCGGAATCTTCCCGCCGCCGCCCGGCGCGTCCACAACAAAGGTGGGGACGGCGTAACCGGAGGTATGCCCGCGCAGGGCCTCTATTATCTCAATGCCTTTGGAAACGGGCGTGCGGAAATGCTCAAGGCCCTCCGAGAGGTCGCACTGATAGATATAATAAGGCCTGACGCGTATCCTGACTAGTTCCCGCACCAATTTTTTCATCACATGGGGGCAATCGTTCACCCCAGCCAGCAGGACGCTCTGGTTGCCCAGCGGGATGCCCGCGTCCACGATAAGGCGGCAGGCCTCCGTCGATTCGGCAGTTATCTCGCCAGGATGGTTAAAATGGGTGTTAAGCCAGATGGGATGGTACTGCTTCAGCATGTTCACCAGCGCCGGGGTTATACGCTGGGGCATTACCACCGGGATGCGCGAGCCTATGCGGATTATTTCCACATGCGGGATGGCGCGGAGGCGCTTGACAATGCTTTCCAGCCGCTCATCTGAAATGATCAGTGCGTCGCCGCCGGAGAGCAGGACATCGCGTATTTCCGGCGTTCTCGAGATGTAGTCTATGGCTCTGTCTATCTGCTCCATTGGGAGCGCGGCGTCTTCCTTACCGGCGAAGCGCCGCCTGGTGCAATGCCTGCAATACATCGAACACTGATCCGTAATAAGCAGCAGCGCCCTGTCAGGATAGCGGTGGGTTAGGCCTTTTACCGGCGAATCGGTGTCTTCATGAAGCGGATCGTCCATATCGCCCGGCGCGGTAATAAGTTCCGCGTCCGTGGGTATTGCCTGTCTGCGTATCGGGTCATACGGGTCGTCCGGGTCTATAAGCGAAAGGTAGTACGGCGTAACAGCCATGCGGAGCCTGCCCAGGCATTTGCGGACGCCTTCCGCCTCCTCCGGCTTGAGTTTTACGTATTTCTCCAAGTCCTCCAGGGTTTCCACCCTGTTTTTAACCTGCCATTCCCAGCTGTTCCAGTCGGCGTCGCTGACGTCCGGGAATAGCTCGGCTTTTCGGCTATGATTCATTTCATAAACTCCTTTCTTAAACATACATTTTATTGAAAATATCTCTCAGTACGGGGCTCTCCCTTAACTCTTCCAGCGTTATCTCCGCGTGATCCTTCGTGTAGCCGTTGCCCACGATCATCGTAACGTCCTTGCCCACTCCCTCCGCGCCCAGCGCGGCCTTCGTGAAACTCGTGGCCATAGAGAAGAAATAGACCGTCCCACCGTCCCTTACGGGCAGGATTGCCGCCATTTCCGTACTCTCAATGTTGACGCAGTTGATTGATATATCATATTCACGGCCATTATTAGCTGCCAGCGCCGCCTCTAATACTTCGATGGGCCTCGCCGCGTCTGCAAGAACTACTTCATGGCAGAGGTTGTTGCCCAGAAGCATCTCGCGGTAGCTCTCCCTGCGCACCACGCCCACGACCTTGCCTGTCGGCCCGACGCGCTTCTTTGCCTCGTAGCAGCACAGCATACCGGACTTCCCCGCGGCCCCCAGAACAAGCACGCTGTCGCCGGGCTTTACCAGTTTCGCGGTTTGAGCAGGGGCTCCCGCGACGTCAAGGGCGGCCAGCGCCAGCGTCTCCGGCATGTCCTCCGGGAGCTTTGCGTATATGCCGCTTTCAAACAGAATCGCCTGGCCCGTGATGTCAACGCGGTCGATATCCTTGTGAACGGCTTTAATCTCCTTGATATAAAGCGGCGTAAGCGAAAGGGACACCAGCGACGCTATCTTGTCGCCTGGCTTCAAGTCCCGTCCGGCAAGGTCTTCCCCAACCTTTGCCACCGTACCGATAAACATGCCGCCGGAGCCGGTTACGGGGTTCTGCATCTTCCCCCGCTCGTTCACGATCTCCAGTATCTTGGCCTTGATCTTCTCCTCGTCGCCCCCGGCTTCCTTCTCAATCTGCGTGAACGAGGCCGAGTCGATGTTAAGGGATATAACGTCAACCAATATTTCATTGGAATACAATTTATCCATGTTATTGTCTATCTTCCTCGCCGCCTGGGTCAGAACGCCCTGAGGCTCGATAACCCTATGCGTGCCGTATTTGCTGCCCTTTTCGCTCATAAGTCCTCCTTGTGTTCTCACGGTTTTCGCCTTTTTCGTGCTTTTCGCGCTTTTCGTGGTCAACGCTTTTTATAATCCCAGAATCTCCCTTGCCTCGCCGGGGCTGGCGATTTCCCTTCCCAGCTCCCGCGCAAGCCTCGCGGCCTTCTCAACCAGCTCGGCGTTGGATTTTGCCAAAACGCCCTTCGATACATACACATTATCCTCAAAACCCACGCGCACATGCCCGCCCATAATGATTGAAAGCGCGGCCATAGGGAACTGCGCCTTGCCAATGCCGGAGACCGTGAATGTGGCGTCCTGCGGCAGGCTGCCCCGCATAAAGACCAGGTCGCGCGGTTCGGCGCTTATACCGCCGTTCACGCCCATAACCAGGTTAAAGTGCATCGGCGCTTTGATATGGCCTTTCTTATGCAGGCGCAGCGCCATGTCGATCATCCCTTTATCGAAGCACTCTATCTCGGGCTTTATGCCCAGATCATTCATGCGGGCGGCGAAAGCGATGATAGTGTTCTCCGTATTCACAAAGATATCGTCGCCGCCGAAGTTGCATGTGCCACAGTCCAGCGTCGCCATTTCGGGGATGAGGCTCACCGGGCCAAGCCGCTCTTCGTTGCTCATACCCACGGCCCCGCCGGTGGACGGCTGGATTATAAGCTCCGGGCAGCGGGCCTTTATCGCGTCAATACAGGCTTTGAAACGCTCCGCGCTCTGGGTTGGCGTTCCGTCGTCCTCCCTTACATGGAGATGGATTACCGACGCCCCCGCTTCAAAGCAGCGGCGGGATTCCTCCGCAATCTCCTCCACCGTATACGGCACCGCCGGGTTATGCTCCTTCGTGACCTCCGCCCCGCAGATCGCCGCCGTTATTATCAGTTTAGACAAGCCGCTCCCTCCTCCGCTGTTTATCCAACGGCACAACGCATGTGCCCTCGGCCCTGCACACGACAACCGGCTCGTCCAGCACATCGCAAGCGGTCTCGCTGATGTCGGGCCTCGGGACGATGACCTTCCTCGCCTCGAACGCCATCTTGCGCGAGGTGTTCCCCTGGCTTATTATCTCGCCCGCCGCCTCGATATAGTCCCCCGCGTGAACGGGCGCGAGGAACTCCACCATGTTATAGGCCCGGAACAGGCCCTCGTCCCCGTCGTTAAGAATCAAAAGCTCCGTCGCGACATCCCCGAACAGCTGGAGCATCCTGGCCCCGTCCAC
>JAISVU010000334.1 GCA_031271375.1 Clostridiales bacterium
TTTTGTAGTATCTCATACGAAAAGTTTAACGCGACCGACTCCTGATAAGTTCGCTCATAAGCGGGTTTTAGAGAGATTGCCACAATATCGTTATAAGTATAATGCCTATCCAGCAAGTCAAGCGGACTAATGCCAAGAACCTCACAAAGCCGCGCCAGCACCTCAAGCGAGGGCTGAACCTTGCCGTGCTCCCAATTCGTCAAAGACGTCGGGGCGCAGCCGAGGACATCGGCGACGTCACGCTGCATCATGCCTTTGCGTTCACGGGCGGCTTTAAGCCTATCGCTGAAAGTTTCCATAATAATGGACGCTCCTTTCTTCGTTATAAAGCCAGTATAACTCATTTGCGTTGAGGTGTCAAGGTTATAACTCAAGCAAACGAAAATTATTTATTGACATCTCAATTCGATTGATATATAATTATACCATCTCAATTATATTCACTAGAAAGAAAGGACGGTCTGAGGCGTGGAAAACTTACACCCGATGACAATAAAACAAACGGCGGAGGCTTTCAACTTCCCAGAATTCGCCATAAGGACGCTTGTAAAGCAGGGGCGGTTCCCGGTGGTAAAGGTGGGGACGAGGGTTTACATAATCCGAAGCACATTTGAGGATTATCTTAAATCAGGCGGGGAACGCTATGACGCTAAACGCTCTTAAGGGAAGCAAGACCTTTCTGGTCTGGAAACTGGAACCCGATAAAAACGGCAAGCTGACGAAGGTTCCTTATTCCGGGATAACGGGCGGACCCATCGGCACGAGCGCAAAATACCGCCGTTGTTTTACAGACTATGAAAAGGCCGAGGCTACCTCCAAAAACTATGAGCGCGGTTTCGACGGCGTAGGGTTCGTGTTCGTCAAGTTTACGGAAAGCCTTTATATCTGCGGAGTGGACGTAGACAAGCACGGCCCGGACAGCACCTTCTCCAAGGATATTATCGCCATGTTCCCTAACGCCTACATAGAAGCCAGCCCCAGCGGAAACGGCATCCACATCATACTGCTCGTGGACATCACAAGAGTGCCGCAGGTCACAGACAGAACAGGCAAGAAGAAACTCGCTCCGGAGTATTACAGCAAGAACCCCAAGAACGGCGTGGAAGCCTATGTTGCGGGACTGACAAGCAGATACTTCACTTTTACCGAGAAAACCATCCAAGACGGCGTTATCGCCGACCAGACGGATGAGTTTCTACGGTTTCTCAACGCATATATGCTCAAAGAATCAAAGATAATCCAAAGCAAAGAGCAGGGCCCAAAGCCCGATGATATAGAGGCTGCGGCATTAACCGATGAAGAAATAATAGCCAAAGCCCGTAACGCCGCCAACGGCGCGAAGTTCGCCGCCCTGTTCGACCGGGGAGATATTGGCGGCTACGGGAGCCAAAGCAACGCCGATTTAGGTCTTATGAATATTTTAGCATTTTATACCCGCTGTGACAAGGTTCAAATGGAGCGGCTGTTTAGCATGTCTGCCTTGGGTCAGCGCGGCAAATGGCTGACAAGGGTGGATTACCGGGAAATGACTTTAAACAAGGCTGCGGATGATTGCGCTAAGGTATACGAGCCTGTACAGAGGGTCACTGCGGGAGAGGACTTTACATTAAAACCCGGTGATTACTCCGATGTTGGGCAGGCCGAAGTTTTGGCCCGCGAATACGGCGGCAATCTGCGTTTCAGCGAAGCTACGGACTTTATCAGTTATAACGGCGTCTACTGGGAGGAATGCAAGCCAAAGGCACAGGGCATTGCCCAAGAGCTGACCAGACGCCAGCTTGACGAAGCCCGCGCCGCAATTTTAAAAGCGTCCGTGAAACTTCAAAAGCTGGAGGCTTCGGACGCTGCCGGCAAGACGAAGAAAGAAGCGCAGAAGTCTTTGAAAGGCGCTGTATTGCAGGCTTTTATGGAGTACTCCGCCGCTGAGAGATATCGCGACTATGTCGTAAAGGAGCGGGAGAGCAAGCAAATAAACGCGGCTTTGAAGGAAGTACGCCCTATGGTCTTAATCGATATATCCGACCTTGACGCGGATCCTTTTCTGCTTAACACGCCCGGCGCTACCTACGACCTCAGACGCGGAATAACCGGGGCAAGGCCGCACAGAGCGGATGATTATATTACAGGATGCACGGCAGTCAGCCCAAGCGATGAGGGAGCCGAGTTATGGGACAAGCTGTTGAATGACGTTTTTCTTGGAAACAAGGAGCTTATAGAATATGTCCAGCGTGTCGCGGGGGTTTGCGCCGTGGGCAAGGTGTTCATTGAACAGCTTGTTATCTCACATGGGGACGGTAAAAACGGCAAAAGCACCTTTTGGAATCCAATACTCAAAGTATTCGGAAGTTACAGCGGAAGCCTGTCCGCCGACGCGCTGACGGCTCAATGCCGCCATAACGTGCGCCCGGAGCTTGCCGAGCTTCGCGGAAAGCGCGCCGTGCTTGCCAGAGAGCTTCAGGAAGGCAAACGGCTGGACGAAAGCGTCTTGAAAAAGATAACGTCTACAGACCCGATTGACGCTGAGAAAAAGTATAAAAGCCCGTTCACATTCATTCCGACACATACGCCGCTGATGTATACCAATTTCTTGCCCAAGATAGGCTCAAGGGACAAGGGAACCCAGCGCAGGCTCTGTGTAGTGCCGTTTACGGCGGTATTCGAAGGCTCGGCGGATATTAAGAATTACGGGGATTTCCTGTATGAACACGCTGGCGGGGCCATCCTCAAATGGGTTATTGAAGGAGCCAAGAAGGTTATAGACGCAGGGTTCCATATCGAATTGCCGGAATGTGTGCGTCAGGCAACCAAGGAATATATAGACGCTTTCGATTGGCTGAGCAAGTTCCTTGAGGCTCGTTGTTATATCGGGGACGGGGAGCGGGAACAGTCCGGGGCATTATACAACGCTTACCGTGAGCATTGCGACAGCATCAACGAAACATATAAACGAAGCGCGCAGGATTTTAATACGGCGGTTGCGGGAGCCGGGTTCGAGCGCGTCCAGCCGGGCGGCAGCAAGAAGCCAGCGTTTTTTCAAGGGCTGCGTTTGCTGACGAACGCGGAGAGGGATTTTGATGACGGCTTATTTGGCGCTCAGCCGCTGGGCAAGTGATTACAGTAAAGAGGTGTCAAACAGATGAAACGCTGTATTTATGCGGTTTCCTGGCTATTGAAGCCCACAAAACGGGGGGGCAAGGGGGGGCAGATACAAAAACTCTCTTATAGAAAAAAATATAAAAAAAACCCTATAGAGAAGTCTTGTAATTGCCCCCCCGTGCCCCCCCGTGGACAGGGCCGGCGCCTCAGCGGGCACGGGGTTAACTTTTCCTCCCTGCGGAAATCAAAGCCTTTTTTCGAGGTATCAGCCCTCTGTACCCTGCGCCGAATTCAGTGCGGGGTCACGGGCAGCTATCGGACAGTTTTGTCCAACGGCACAGGCTGTCATTTAGTATAACGCAAAATCTCAGGCGAGTTACAGCTCGAAATTGAGCCGTAACAGCCATTGAAAACCGAGGTGAAAATCAAAGAAATGAGCATTTTATCAAAGCTTTTCCCTAAGAAATCAAACGCGCCGCAGGGTATCTCCTTGGAAATCAAAAGCGCGTTTTCCGGCTTCGGCGGCTCCGCCTACCAGAACGCCGCCTTCCGTGCCGCCGTTGACGCTATCTCCCGGCACTGCGCCAAGCTCAAGGCCCACGCCGGGCTTGTTGACCCCAATGCCCGAAAGTATACCGGCGAGGTTACAAACAAAAATGTTCAGAACCCCCAAGAAATCGAACGTCTTTTGCAGACCGCGCCGAACCCGCATGTATCAGCCTTCGACCTGCTCTACAAGACGGCAACGGCCTTTTTCGCCCGGAACAATTCATTTATCCTCATCCAGCGCGGAGCCGGGGGCATTGAAGCGTTCTATAATCTGGCTCCGTCAAGCGTGGAATTCATAGGGAATCTTGGTGGGGAACTTTATTCCTACATGACGCTGACCTGGGGCAGGCAGGTAACGCTCCCTTATAGCGACCTTATTCATCTTCGGCGTCACTTTAACAATAGTGAGCTGCTGGGGAGCGATAACGCTCCGCTGTATCCGCTGTTGGAAACGTCTGAGACGCTGACGCAGGCCGCAGCCAAAGCCGCGCAGAACGCCGTAAACATCAGGGGGATTCTCAAATTCTCGTCCCTTGTGAATCCCCAGCAGGTTAAACTAGAGAATGAACAATTTGTTAAAGATTACATGAACCTGTCCAACTCCGGGGGCGTGGCCGCGACCGACCAAAGGTTTGATTTTGTTCCTACAAACAGTACGCCATACTCCGTCCCAGCCGAACAGATGAACGCCGTCAACTCGCAGATTTATTCATACTTGGGCATAAGCCCAGAGATTGTGGACGGCACATTTTCCGAGGATGAGTTTCAGAGTTTTTACGAAAGCGTTGTTGAACCCTTCGCCCTACAGCTTTCCCTTGAGTTTTCCCGGAAATGCGGAATAGACATTAAC
>JAISVU010000364.1 GCA_031271375.1 Clostridiales bacterium
GTAAGGCCCAGCGTCATTGCGCATACCGTCAGCGCCGCGATAATTCTCTTAAACATGTTCTTTTCCTCCTGTTCTTTTTTATAATTGTATAATTTTTCTATCAAAAAAACAAGAAGCTGTCAGCCTACTTTTTTAACTGTTTTTACAGCGGGCTTCGCTTACGAAAATGGCTTAAACATCACGTTTCAGCGCGTTCGGCAGGCCCTTGCCATTGGATTTGGCTATAGTATTCAGAATTTTGTACATTGCGAAAACAGGTTATTAACATTGACATCCGCATACATTTAGGATACTATAAACACAAACAATCGCGAAGAAAGGCGGATAATCCAATGAACGTACTGGTAATCGGCGGCACGGGGAACATCAGCACCGCGATAGTGGACCGCCTGAACGAGACGGGCCATAAAACCACAGTGTTCAACCGCGGCCTTCGTCCGATCCGCTATAAACAAGAAGTCCCTGTCATCATCGGCGACAAATCCGACAGGGCCGGGTTTATCGCCGCGATGAAGGGCAAGGAATACGACGCCGTCATCGACATGATATCCTACAACCTTAACGACGCGGGGCTGACCCTTGAAGCAATACCCAACCCGGGCACCCATTTCGTCTTCGCGTCCACAGTGGCGGCCTATGACCGGCCTTACCGTGGCGTGCCTATTACGGAGCGGAATGCCCTTTGGACTACGGAGGATTTCTATCCTTACGGTTATCACAAGGCGCGGATGGAGGATTTCCTCTGGGAGAGGGCCGCCGAAGGCCGGAAGATAACGGTCATACGGCCTTCGCTTACATACGGCGTCGGATGCAGGAACATCGGGGTTCTGCGGCAGAACTACGGCGTAGTGGAGCGTATAAAGAACGGTAAGCCGCTGATTATGTTCGGGGACGGGACGAACCCCTGGTCGTGGACCTTCGCGCCGGACCTCGCGAAAGCCTTCGTTGGCGCGCTGGGGCGGGAGCGCTGTTTCGGCCAGGCCTACCACGCCGCCAGCGGCGACGTGCGCGTATGGGACGAGCTGTATTACGGCTTCGGGCGGATTGTGGGCAAGAAGCCCGTCATTCTCCATATGTCTACCGAGATGCTGATGGAAGCCTGCCCGGAGCAGATTACCCATGTGCGGCAGGAAAAGATGTTCGCCGGGGTGTTTGACAACGCGAAGGTAAAGGCCGACATCCCCGAGTTCGTCTGCGAATACGACTTAGACCGGCTTCTTGGAGCAATATATGATTGGTACATGAGCGACGAACAGGCCAGGGCTATCGACGACAAGCTGGAACGCCTGGAGGATACACTGGTTGAGAAATACAATAAATGCGTGGGAATCCTGCGCGGATAAGAGGCGAATATGCAGTACCGCGAAGATCCGAAATCCGGTAACAGGCTCTCGGCGCTGGGCTTTGGCTGTATGCGCCTGCCCAGGGGCATTAACGCGAGGATCGACCCCGACAGGTCTGAAGAGCTGATCCTCCGGGCCATCGAACAGGGCGTAAACTACTTCGACACAGCTTATATCTACATGGGCAGCGAGGAGGCCCTGGGCGCGGCGTTCCGCCGTAATCCCGTCAGGGACAGGATATACCTCGCTACCAAGCTCCCCTACGGCCAGTGCCGCAGATATGAGGACTTTGACCGGATATTTAGCGAGCAGCTTGAGCGGCTTAACACCGATTATATCGACTATTACCTGATACATAACCTCTCCAGCGCCGCGTTATGGGAAAACTGCCGCTCTTTGGGCATCGAGCGCTGGATTTCTGAAAAGAAGGCGTCAGGGAAGATCAGGCAGATCGGCTTCTCTTTTCATGGGGCGCAAAACGAGTTCATGAAGCTCCTGGATATGTATGAGTGGGAGTTTTGCCAGATACAATACAATTACATGAACGAGAACTACCAGGCGGGGACGGCGGGTTTGCAAAAAGCCCACGGGATGGGCCTCCCTGTGGTTATTATGGAGCCGCTGCTGGGCGGCAAGCTGGCAAATCCCCCCAAGAAAGCCCAGGAGATAATGGCTGCGGCGAACCTCGACGCTGCCCCGGCGTCTTGGGCTTTCCGCTGGCTGTGGGATCAAAAGGAAGTCACGACCGTGCTGTCCGGGATGAACAGCATAATCCAGATTGATAAAAACGTAAAGACCGCCGCGAATACTGCCATAGGGTCGCTGACCGACGATGAGCGCAAAACTATCGCCCGCATAGTCGCGTCCATAACCGAAGCCTATAAAATACCCTGCACCGGCTGCAACTACTGTATGCCCTGCACCGGCGGCGTCAACATCCCCGAATGCTTCGCCGCCTACAACGCCTCATACAACATGGGATATATCACCGGGATGATGCAGTACATGACCAGTACCGGGGCCGCCGAGGCGCACAAAAACTTCGGCGCAAGGCGCTGCGTGAAATGTGGGAAATGCGAAAAAGCCTGCCCCCAGCATATTCCCGTTATGAAGAACCTGGAGGCGGTTGGAAAGCGCATGGAGCCCGCTGTCATGCGGGCCGCGATGGGGCTGTTCAGGAAGATAACCGGCGGGAAAAGTCGTAGGGGCGATCTGTGATCGCCCGGAACGTGAACTGTGTGCCAATCTCGGGCGAGCACGTCATTGCGGGCTTCGACCTGCAATCGCCCCTACAGTTATTCGCCGCTTGAAGCATTGCGTAGGGGCGGCTCGTAGGGGCGGCTATTAGCCGCCCCTTCTGTTTAATTAACGACATTGGATTGCAGCCATTTAGGCTTAGGTCTACTTGACATATATCCCGTATCTTTTATTTTATCTATGTTGATAAAAACATAATATTATTACATGGCTTTATAAAAAAACAGCGAAAGACCCCTCGAAACGAAATAGATACAGCATGTAATTACATGAATGATTTTATAAAGAGGTATTCCGATTGGCTTACAAAGAGTACAAAAAATCTTTGTTATCAAATAATCACGCAATGAGAGAGGCATATACAGCGCTGGCTCCGCAATACGCGATAATCGACGCGGTAATCGCCGCGCGAATCGAAAAAAAATGACTATCCAATTGCCTCATAATAGCTAAATATGCTAAGTTCTTCACCTAACTTCTTTTCCTCCGTGTCTCTGTGCCTCTGTGTGAAATAATAAAAATCACATAGAAGAGACTAAAAACAGCGGCACACGGGACTCTCCTGCAAGCCGGATGTCTTTTTCTCACACGGAGGCACAGAGGCACAGAGGCACAGAGAGAATATAAAAATTAGTTTAGAGATTATGAGCCGTCTGGATAGCCATAAAAGAAAATGAGTAGGCACGGAAACAAAGCAATAAAACACTGGAAAAACAGCAAAAATATGAAATTGGAGAAACAAGGCAAGAAATGGGAGATAAAGAGAACGACCTCAAAAATTAAGAGCGACA
>JAISVU010000373.1 GCA_031271375.1 Clostridiales bacterium
CATCGGTATCAGCGAGACTGAGGTTTCCAGGATATTCGACCGGTTTTACAGAGTGGACAAAACCAGGGGCAGGGACACGGGCGGAACCGGGCTGGGCCTTTCAATCACAAACAAGATTGTCATGCTGCACAACGGCAGCGTACGTGTAAACAGCAAGGAAAACGAGGGCACCACATTCGTGATTAAGCTGCCGCTGGGGAGCAAAGGCAAGTCCAGGGGAGGGGCGTAAATGGGCAGGCGCGTGCTGATTATAGTCGCGGGTCTTCTTGCCGCCGCCGTTCTGCTGGGTTATGGCCTTAGCGTATGGGGCAGGGGCGACATGCTTACGATACATTATTACGATACCGTTAATAATACATGGGATACCGAACTGTACGAAACCAGAGAAACCGGGCTTACCGCAGCTGATACCGCAGGCCGCGCTATAGGCAGGCTGGAACGCATACAAGAGCAAAACGCCGCGTGGAGAACCTTGCCCCGCGGTTATATAGCGGAGCTGTCGCTGGACGGATCCGTTTATACCGTTCGTTTCACGCCCGAGTTTAGCGGCCTTACGCTGCTGGAAATGAATATCGCAGCGTCCTCCGTTGTATACACATTAACGGAGATACCGGGTATTGAGAGCGTATTGTTCTACTCCGGCGATACGGAGTTTACCCTTGCCGGAACGCTTCCGGGGCCGCTGGACCGCAGCCGCCTATTCCTAAGCGCGGAGCTCCTGCCCGATAATGTGGGTACGCAGCTCATAACGCTTTATTTTTTAAACAAGGCCGACAATGCGCTGACGGCAGTCCAGCGGCGCGTTGCCTTTAATCCAAGCCGATCCATTGAAAACATTATCATCGACGAGCTAATCGCGGGGCCTGACGATGAAGGCCAGCAAAGCCTTATCCCATCGGACGCAAAGCTCCGCGAGAATGTCCGCGTGGACTCCGGTATATGTTATGTGGATTTCACCGCCGATTTCCTTACCAGATATGCCAACGAGGAAAGTTTGACGCTGGCGGTGTATTCAATCGTGAATACCCTGCTGGACAATACCGGCGCCACCCAGGTTCAGCTCCTCTTCGCAGGCGACAGGACTGCCGCCCAGCACAGCGTAATAGACTTGGGAGGAACGATTTCGAGGAACTAGGGACTGGTAGGGCACGGCCTCTGGACGCGCCGTAAGACATGAAGGGGTTATTAACGTGGCCAGTATCAAGATGACTGATATTGAGGATATAATCGACAATAAACAGGATTTTGCGGATTTCGCCGGGGATTATCTGGCGGATGCGCTGTACGCGGAGCTTTGTAACGAGTATCTTGGCCGGCCGGGGACGCTTGAAGAGCGGTTTGAAGCCTGCGGAGAGCTGTATGAGTTGATGTTTACGCTTACCCTGCGCATGAGCCGTTTATGCCCCGTCTACGACGACGGTTTCGTCGCCCACATCGCAAGGGAGGCCTTTATGCGGGACAGCGGCGCATGGGAAGGCATGACCGAGAAGGAGCTGCGCCATACGCTGCGTGAACGCCTTAAACGCCGTAACCGGGGCTTCGCGATAGACTGCCATGTCCATACGTCGGACGGTTCCGCCTGCGCGGAGCATCCCGCGCGGCTGATGGTTGAGGCGGCGGTTCATAAAGGGCTTAACGGACTGATAATAACGGAGCACAGTAAATTAACATCTCAGAATATAATTGACGCGCTTAACGCGGAGTTTTCGCCTTTCCGCGTGTTTTCCGGCATTGAAATACGGATACGGCACGATGATTTCCTTGTGCTGGGCTTGCATGACGAAATATTGAACAGGCTGGACTGGGAATACATCGAGCTGTACCAGTATGTGCGGGAGCATAACGGATATATAGCGCTGGCCCATCCCATGCGTTGTTGGATGGGCGTGGATACGAACGTTTTCAGCTTTCGGCCCGACGCGCTGGAAATCTACTCCGTCAACATGGATAATGTCGTATGGGAACGGAGGCAGCAGGCCTTGCGGTTCGCAAACGACCTGGGCGTAAGAATCCTCGCCAACTCGGACGCCCACGCCACGAACGCATTCCGGTACTGCAACGTGCTGGAAAGGGAACCGGCGGACGAATCCGAGCTGGTGAGGATGCTGAAAGCCGGTGAATACCGGCTGGGGAGGGCGTACTAGAGCCGAGATAAGGAAGAACCGAGAGCTCAGACAGTTACTTAATTTACATCTCTTAACGCAAGCCGCAGCAAAGGCGTTACGGCCATAGCCAATGCGCCGCCTATCGCCGCGGTCACAAGCTGCGGCCACGAAAAAGCGGAGGCTATTACGCTCTTTTGCATATCATTCAAGCCGGGGATCAGCGGCAGGGCGATAACCGTGATGCCGACCCAAAGGAACAATGTTTTTGCTGCCCCAGCCGCCAGTATTACGGCCCCGGTCAGGGCCAGGTCTTTAGGGTTTGCCTTTGCGGCGCGGCGCTTTATAAGGTTCGTGATAAGCACTAACACGGCGTTTCCGGCGGCCATGATGGGGATGATTTGGATAAACGCGGGGCCGATGCCCGCGAGGAAAGCCAAAAGCGGCGACAGTATCGCCACGGTAAGGCCTCCGCCTATCCCGAGCGTCAAAACGCTGACATGCAAAATCATATTAACCAGCGACCCTGTGACAAACTGCGACATCGAACGCGTCGCGAACTGCGCCCCAATCAACAGCGCCAGCATAACGGCGGTACGCGTTACCAATAACGTGCGTCTTCTAGCCATAAAACCTCTCCTATCTCTTGACTTGATATCCATATTATATTACTATATAATATAATAATCGGTTGTAAATACAACGGCAAGGAACATTTATGAAAGATATTTTAGAAGCGGCGCGCGATAACGAACTCTTCTCCGGGATAGAATGTGAGGATTTCGCGGAAATATGCAGCCGCTTATCCCTCAAGGCCGTCCGTTATAAAAAAGACGAAATAATAATGCTCTGTGGAGCGGCCGTTACCTTCATCGGGATTATCTTATCGGGGGAAATTAAGATAATCAAAGAGGATGAGCGGGGCAACGTCTCCATGCTTACCGAGCTTTCCGCCCCGGATACCTTCGGCGACGTGCTTGCCTGCGCGGGCATTATGGAAAGCCCAGTGACAGTCATGGCAAGGTCTGACGCGCATATCCTTCAAATCGGCAGCAAGAATATACTGTCTCTTTGCGACAAGGCTTGCGCCGCGCACCGGCGATTCGTGGAAAATCTGCTCCGCGCCATCGCGAGAAAGAGTTTTTTACTTAACCGTAAAATCGAAATTCTTTCCAGGCGTTCCACCAGGGAGAAGCTCCTGGCGTTCCTGGATTTTTATGGCAGGGGGGAGAAGCTGTTCCGTGTGCCGTACAACCGCGAGGAGATGGCGCATTATCTCTGCGTGGACAGGAGCGCGATGTCCGCCGAGCTGTGCAGGATGCGGGACGAGGGGCTGATAAGGTTCGACCGTAACAGGTTCGAGATTTTATGATACTTGTGCTTTTAGGGATTTTATGATAAAATTGCTTTAATTGAAAGGGGTAGAACAATGAGCGCTAATAAAGTAGGATTTATGGACACCACGCTGCGCGACGGCCAGCAGAGCCTCATAGCTACCAGGATGAAGTTTGAGGACATGCAGCCGATCCTGGATGTTATGGATAACGCGGGTTTTCATTCAATCGAGTGCTGGGGCGGGGCGACCTTCGATTCCGCGATGCGGTTCTTGAAGGAAGACCCCTGGGAGCGTCTGCGCAGCTTCCGCAAAGCCTTTAAAAAGACCAAGCTGCAAATGCTGTTCCGGGGCCAAAACATCCTGGGCTACCGCTGCTATCCCGACGATGCAGTGGAAGCCTTTATCCGCAAGACGATCGAGAACGGCATTGACATACTGCGTATATTCGACGCGCTGAACGACCTGCGCAACATCGAGTCTTCCGTCAAGGCGGTGAAGGCGGGGAAGGCCCATGCCCAGCTCTGCATGTGCTATACCCTCAGCGAAATCCACACGACGGAGTATTTCGTTAAGCTGGCAAAGAGCCTGGCCGACATGGGCGCGGATTCTATCTGCGTTAAGGATATGGCGGGCCTGCTGACCCCCGCCGCCGCTTTTAAGCTGGTTAAAGGCATCAAAGCCGCGGTTAAGGTTCCGCTGGCGATTCACAGTCATTACACCAGCGGTATGGCTGCCATGACGTACCTCAAATCCGTTGAAGCCGGGGCCGACATTATTGACACCGCCAGCTCGCCCTTCGCAATGGGAACCAGCCAGCCAGCAACGGAAGTAATGGCCGAGGCCCTGCGGGAGCTGGGCTACGATACGGGGCTTGATATGGATTCGCTGGTTAAGATAGCCGAATATTTCCGGCCTCAGCGCGAGAAGGCGCTCCAGTCCGGCCTTCTCAGCGCGAAGGTGCTTGCGGTTGACGTTGAGATGTTAAAATATCAGGTGCCGGGCGGGATGCTTTCAAACCTTGTGTCCCAGTTGAAGGAGCAAAAGGCCGAGCACCGCTACGGCGAGGTCTTGGCCGAGATACCCCGCGTAAGGGCCGATTTGGGCTATCCGCCTTTGGTAACGCCGTCCAGCCAGATAGTAGGCGTCCAGGCCGTTATGAACGTTCTCGCGGGCGAGCAGTACAAGGTCGTCACCAAAGAAACAAAGGATTTAGTGCGCGGCATGTACGGCCAAACGCCGGGACCTATCTCGGAAGAAGTGCGCAAGAAGATCATCGGGGACGAAAAGCCGATAACCGTTTCCCCGGCGTCGTTATTGCAGCCCGTTTTAAAGGAATCGGCGCAGAAGATATCGGAGTATATGGAGCAGGAAGAGGACGCGCTGTCTTACGCCCTGTTCCCGCAGGTTGCGATGGACTTCTTTAAATTCAGGCACACGAAGAAATCCGGCGTGGATTTGGGATTCGCGGGGAATGAGGAGCCGGTTTATCCGGCGTAGATTGCGGATAAACTTCGTAGGGCGCGGCTTACAGACGCGCCGAGACTTGCGAGTGCCAATGTCGGCGCGTCAAGGATGCCGCGCCCTACGAAGTTCGAATATCACATGTCTGAAAACGATAAATCAATTTGGAAAAGCCGATTGGAACTTGTAATGTCTACCGCAGTTCATCATCAAGCAGACAGTGAACCCCTTTATTTCAAGCGAAAACTTCAATAATCCAACCAGAAAGGAACCACACCAATGAAAACCGGTCTCAACGAACTCCGCGAAGCGTACCTCAGCTTCTTTGAAAGAAAGGCCCATCTGCGCCTGGCCAGCGCCTCGCTCGTACCCCAAAACGACAAGAGCCTGCTCTTAATAGCGGCGGGGATGGCCCCGTTAAAGCCTTATTTTACGGGGCAGGAAGTACCTCCAAGCCCCAGGGCTGTAAGCTGCCAGAAATGCGTGCGCACCAACGACATAGAGAACGTCGGCGTTACCTCAAGGCATTGCACCTTTTTTGAGATGCTGGGGAACTTCTCGTTCGGGGATTATTTTAAGGAAGAAGCCATCCCCTGGGCCTGGGAGTTCTTAACTGAGGTCTTGGAAATTCCCGCAGATATCCTATACCCCTCGGTTTATCTGGACGACGACGAAGCCTTTAACATCTGGCGCAACGTGGTGGGCATCGCCCCCGAACGCATAACCCGCCTGGGCAAAGAGGATAACTTCTGGGAGCACGGTCAGGGGCCTTGCGGGCCTTGCAGCGAGATTTATTACGACAGGGGAGCCGAATACGGCTGCGGCAAGCCGGATTGCAAACCCGGCTGCGACTGTGACCGTTTCGTGGAGATATGGAATCTGGTTTTCACTCAGTTCAATAAGGAAGAGGACGGCTCGTACACGCCCCTCGCCAATAAAAACATCGACACAGGAATGGGCCTCGAGCGCGTCGCCTATACGCTGCAAGGCGCGGACAGCGTCTTCGGGATAGACACGTTCAAGGTCATTCTGGACGCGGTGTGCGCCGCTTCCGGGGCTGTTTACGGCGCGTCCCGGAATACGGACATTTCGCTGCGCATTATAACAGACCACGCCAGGGCCGTTACATTTATGCTCTCCGACGGGATTCTTCCCTCCAACGAAGGCAGGGGATACGTGCTGCGCAGGCTTCTGCGCAGAGCCGCCCTGCACGGGAAGCTGTTGGGGACTAAAGGCTTGTTCCTCAACCATGTCTCAAAGGCGGTCATTAGGGTATCCGGCATAGCATACCCGGAGCTGGTAGAAAAGGCCGAATATATCAGCAAGATAATCGACGTTGAGGAAACACGGTTTTACGAAACCCTTGACCAGGGGATGGAGCAGCTTAAAAAGCTGGCGGCTGCCGCGAAGACGGGGAATATAGCTTCTGAAAGCCTGGGAGTGCAGGCCTTTACGATGTACGACACCTTCGGCTTCCCGCTGGAGCTGACACAGGAGATGCTCGCAAGGGAAGGCATTGATATACCCGTTGACAAGGCCGCTTTCGACGCCGAGATGGAAAAGCAAAGAACCAGGGCCAGAGGCGCGAGGGCCGAGAGTAATTTCATGGGCGCGGAGGAAACCGCGCTGACCAGGCTCCCGGCGGACATGTCGACCGTGTTTGAGGGATATACGAGGAATACCGTCGAAGCCGAGATTAAGGCCGTTATCGTGGATAACGCCGTTGCGAACGAAGCGGCCGAAGGCAGCGCGGTCATTATCATTCCTTCCGTGACTGTGCTTTACGCCGAGAGCGGCGGCCAACGGGCCGACACGGGTTTTATTACGACAGAGACGGGCAAAGCCGAAATCACGGACTGCCAAAAATCCGGCGGAAACAAGAGCGCGCATATCGGAACAGTCGTCAGCGGGACGATCAAAACCGGGCAGAAGGCGCGGGTTATATTAAATGAAGAACACAGAGCGGATACCGCCCGGAACCATACGGCGGCGCATCTGCTGCACAAGGCCCTGCGGAATATACTCGGCGTACACGCGGAGCAGGCGGGCTCACTGGTAACGCATGACCGGCTGCGCTTCGACTTCACGCATTTCCAGCCTATGACGGGCGAGGAAATCCGCGCCGTGGAAGATATAGTGAACGTGTACTCCCGTGCCGGCTTGCCGGTTTGCGTAACCGAAACAACGCCGCAGAAAGCCAGGGAGATGGGCGCAATGGC
>JAISVU010000416.1 GCA_031271375.1 Clostridiales bacterium
TAAATATCCGATTCCCGTTGTTCCTGGGCGTTCACCGCTTAGAAAAACTCCCAGAAATAAGAGATTCTTTCAATCCAAACGCTCCGTCGTTTAGTTATTTGATTAAGTTGACAGCAGTGCGTCCCGATATAGTCCTCGTAGGACGGCGGGCTTGACGGCAGATTTTTAGGCGGTTCAGCCGTCTTGGCGGGATTCCCGCAGGACGATATTACCGCCGTTAAAAGCGCCGTGATTAATAGCCCTGGTATCAGCTTTCTCATGTGATAGCCTCCTTGTACCTTAATATTAACATTGTTATGTCGTCGGCCTGCTCCGCGCCGCCGGCGAATATGTCTATACTGTTTTTTATTTCCGCGATAAACGCTTTTAGTTCCAAGCCGGAATGTTTGTTAACCGATTCAAGCAGCCTCGCGTCCCCGAACAGCCGGTTCTCTCTGTCCGCCGCCTCCGTTACGCCGTCGGTATAGAGGAACAGGCAGTCCCCCGGGTTCAGCATAACCTCATTCATAGTGTAGCTCAAGCCTTCCATCCCCGCAAGAACGAAACCCGCTTTAGCCTTGAGCCAGCTGTAGGTCGAGCCGCCGCGCAGAAGCGGTGGGTTATACCCCGCGTTCACGAACGTGAACCGGCCGCTGGGGATGTCCAGATACCCCAGGAAAGCCGTGACGAACATCCATGCTTCATTGTTTTCACACAGGAGGTTGCTGACGGTCTCAAAGACCTCCTTTGGGTTCTTGCCATACTGGGCATTGTTTTTGATCAGCGTCTTCGCGATAACCATGAACAGCGCCGCGGACACTCCCTTGCCCGAAACGTCGGCTATAACGACGGCAAGGGTGTCGCCGTCAATCAGGAAGAAATCGTAAAAGTCGCCGCCCACTTCCTTTGCGGGCAGCATACTGGCGAAGATGTCGAACTCGGCGCGTTCCGGGAAAGCCGGGAATATGCAGGGTAGCATCGAGGCCTGTATCTTCGTCGCCACGTCCAGCTCCGCTCCTATACGTTCCTTCTCCGCCGTTACAGACTGCAGATTGGCGATATAGCTCTTTAGACCCAGGCTCATCTTGTTGACCGAGACGCCCAGCTCCTCAATCTCGTCGCCGGTGCGGATGTCTATGACATGCTCCAGGTTCCCGTTTGCGATAAGTCGGACGCCGTCTTGCAAAACCATTATCGGCCTAACCAAAGATTTCGCGAAACGCCTGGACGGCCAGCCGACGAACATGCTTGTCAAGACTATCATCACCGCGAAGGAGCCGACCACCGCAAGGATGATTAAATCGATATCCTTCAGAGCGCTGCCTGTCATGCCCGCTATACGTTCGACAAGCTCTGCGCAGAGGCTGCCGCCTCCTCCGCCTCTATAACGGTGATAAGACTCCAAGACAGGGATTTAAGGGCCGCGTGCGCTATAAACGATTCCTTTCCGTTTATGCTTACCCTATCCACGCCGCCGCCGTTAAGCAGACGCTCCATATTGACGCTTATATCCGGGCTTAAATCGTCGGGTATTATGACTTCGCCCGAAGCGTTTACCATAAAGGCGTATCCTGTCTCGCCCACCGCGGTGTCCAGCACTATCTCGGTCAGCTCATCCAGAACCGTGCCTATCCCGGCGACGCCGGCCAGCCTTCCCGTCACGTCATAATACGGCTTTGCGCAGGTTATCGCCAAGCCCCTGCTGTAAGCGTCTGGATAGACATCCGTCCATGACAGAGCGCCGTTTTCAGCGGCCAGCTGGTACCAGGGCCGCGCCCTCGGGTCAAAGTAAGCCTCCTTTCTGTCCGGCACGTCGTCAACGATGATGATATAACCCAGCTCGGAACCGATATAATCCGTCGTCGCGCTTATATTATGGTTTATAATGCCGAGGAGCAGATTCTGGATATTGCCCATAACCGCCGCTTCTCTGAGGGCAGCCTCGGCGTCCGCGTTCTCCGCCGGGAGGAATTGAACCGTCATCAACCCCTCAAAGACCCGCGACAGTTCCGGCGTCATCTTGAGCTCTGAAAGGTCGATAAAAACATTATTTGTCTTTGACATTACGGCGTATTCGAATTCGCCGCACAAAGGCAAAAGGCCGGAGAAAACGCAGCCCGTCTCATAAAAATATGTTATACTGTGTATGAGGTGGCTTAGATTTGAATTATTTGATATGCGACGACATTGCAGAGGAGACCGTAGGGCTTGACAAACTGATACGCGGTTCCGGCAGGGATGTGAACACCGCTTGTATTTGACAATGTACACGATGCGCTGGATTACGCCTTTTCGGGCGCCGTTATCGACTGCTGCTTCCTGGATATCGTAATGCCGGACAAAAACGGGATCGATTTGGCTAAGGAACTGCGGGAAGTCGGATACTCGGGCGATATCGTGTTCCTTTCGGCTTCGAGGGAATATGGCCCGGAGAGCTATGAGGTCGGTGCGTTTTCTTATCTGCTTAAACCGCTGACGACAGACGGCGTTGACCGCATACTGAATGATCTTGACGAAGCCAGGAAAAGCTCGGAGAACGCAAGTATTATCCTAAAAACTCCGGGGATAGCAAAGTCAATCCTGCTGCGGAATATATCGTTCGCCGAGGTCATACAGCATAAGGTATATTTCAGGCTGACCGACGGGGAAGAGATCGGGGTATATATGACGATTAAAGAGGCGGCGGCGATCCTTAACGACCCGCGTTTTATCCGGTGTCACCGTTCTTACATAATTAATATGGAGCACATCGCCGAGATATCCGAACATGAGGCGGCAATGCGAAACGGCGCCAGAATACCTATAGCGCGCAGTTATTGCGACACAAGAAAAAAGTACTACAGATGGGTGTTTGGCGGCGCGGAGGGCTTACAATGCGCGTCGCGGTAATTGTAAACAGCCTCTTGTCAATGGTTATTAATTGTGTCGCGTTTGCGGTGTGTTTTGAACTGCCCCGACATAACCGGGTCAAATATATATCGAGTATAATCGGTATAACCGCCGCGCTTGCAATAGTGAACGGAATGCCCGCGGTTTCCCAGATAATGTTCCGGTTTATACCCAACGGCGTGTTTTTTCTTCCTATCCTATTCTTTTTAAAGATCGGCAATATTTTCCAGCGTGTGTTCTTTTGCTTCTCCGTCATAACCCTCAACCGTTTAAGGACCCTCTGGGCCGGATTCATCGCGGAATTCTTCTTTCCTTACGGCAGCGGGGGATATTTGATTATATGGTGCGTGGCGCTGGCGGTCTTATTGGTTATTTTCGCAGTCCTGATATTCGCTAACGGGAAAAAACTTATGAACGACCTTATTATCCGCTCGGGTGGCTTAGGGTGGGCTTTTTACGCGACGTATCCCGTCACGGCATCCTTTGGACTGTATTACGCCTATTTCAGCGCCGGGGAATTACCGCTTCCGCCGCAGGCCTGGGCGGGTTACTACCTCTTTCATCTCTTTGTCTTTGTAGGTTTCATTCTTCTGTATGTGAGTATTATGACGACGCATAAAAAGGCCGCGGCGGACTATGAAATCAACATTTCTCGGAACGTAATCGCTTCCGGGAGGTACCATTACCGCAAGATGGACGAGATGTACGAGAAGATACGCGTTTTGCGCCATGATTATAAGTACCATCTCAACGCGGCGAGAAGCATGATTCAAACCGGGGACCACGACGGCGCGGGCATGTATCTGACGGATGTGGAGGATCAGCTGACCGCCTGCGAGATTCCTATGTATTGCTCAAATTCCGTTATAAACGCCCTGGTAGACGGCTATGCCGAACGGTGCGCGAAGCTGGATATCGACTTCGACATAAAGCTGGCAATACCAAAAACCCTGGGCATACCGGACTATGACCTGTGCATAATCTTGGGAAACCTGTTGGAAAACGCGGTGGAAGCAAGCGAAAAGCTAGAACGGGGACGGTCGATTAAACTGGCGGCGCACTCAAACCCGCCGCAGTGTATCGTTATGGTTAAGAACAGCTTCGACGGCGGCGTAAACCAT
>JAISVU010000092.1 GCA_031271375.1 Clostridiales bacterium
GGCTTCGCGGGAAAGCTCAACATCAAGGTGCTTTACCTGGCGCGCGGGGCCGATAAACCCATACATAGCATGAGCGTCGCGATGCCCATCGACGACTTTGTGCACATGGAAGGCGTCGCAAGGGATATGTGGGTGGATATCAGCGCCAACATATCGAATTTTGAGTATAAGATGGTCAATGACCGCAAGATTAATTACCGGGCTGTGATCGACGTCGCCTGCGCCGCCGAGACTAAGGTGTCACACGATATCGTCACCAGCGTCGAGGGGCTTTCGGATTCGCATCTCAAAAAGAGCCGCCTCAGCGTAAACCGCACGGTGGAGAGTAAGGAAGACCGTATACAGATAAAAAACGATCTGCCGCTGCCGCCGGGCAAACCCAATATCCGCACAATACTCCAGTCCGACACGGTTCTGTCCAACAAAGAGATAAAGGTTATGGGCGGCAGGGTAAACCTTAACGGGGAGCTGCTGATCTCCACGCTCTACTGCGGCGAGGACGACGGGATTATTGAGTTTGTGGAGCATGAGGTGCCGTTTAACGGATATGTGGACGCGGCCGCGGCAAGAGAGGGCATGATAGGCGACGTTGTACTGCAGATAACGAACCAGGAAGTGACGGCGGGCAAGGACGACGACGGCGAGGAACGGGTTCTCTGCGCCGACGTTACGATTACCGCGACGGTGAAGGTACACAGCCAGGGCGAGGTCGTTATGCTGGACGACGCCTATTATATCAACAAGGAACTGCGTTTTACGCGGGAAAGCGTCAAAATGCCCCGGATGATCTGCCGTAACAAGAACCAGTGCCCGATAAAGGATATCATCCAGATAGATCAGGGATGCCCCGACATGCTGCAGATATTCCAGGTTACCGGGGACCTTCTCATCGAGGGGATGAAGCTCTTTGAGGATCGGATTACCGTGGAGGGCATCATCAACGCGAATATCCTCTACATTGCGAAGAACGACGACTCGCCGCTGTATAACTACAAGGCCTTCCTGCCGTTCAAGCAGACTATTGAGGCCAAAGGCGCGATGGCCCATATGGAAGCCAACGTGGAGCATTCCATCGATCATATCGGCTTCAACATGCTCTCCAACCGGGAGGTTGAGGTGCGCTACCTGGTGTGCTTCACGGCGAAGGTTGTGGACAACAACGCCGTAAGCGTCATCACCGATATCCAGTTTGACGATATGGATAAATCCGTCATCGACAGCATGGCCAGCGTTACGATTTACGTCGTTCAGGTCAGCGACAGCCTGTGGAGCATAGCGAAGCACTTCAACACCAGCCTGGACGATCTGATTGACATTAACGAGCTGGAATCGGCGGATTCTATCTTCCCCGGGCAGAAGCTGCTGGTTTTAAAGAAGGTGCCCGCCTGAGCTGAGATTAAAAAATAGCCCCCGCGATTTTTCCGGCGGGGGCTATTTTTTAATGGAAAACTAAATATATTATAGGTTATAATAAATGAAGCGCGGGAACAAAAATTTCTTCATTGCGTCATATTAACTAAATATGAAGATGTTGTTACAAGAAATAGGTGATGTTATGACAAATAATGATAATTCTGACATTTCTCTTAAAAAAGAGACAAAGAAGCCGTGCCGCCGATACAGAGAGCGGATTTCTCTTTATGCGGACGCTGTGCTTACAGACATCCAAGCGGCGGAATTAGAGGCGCATACTGCCTGTTGCGAGGGATGCCGTCGTTTTTTGGAAGACGCTCGGATGATGCGGGATGATCTGCGGATGATGCCGGAGATTATGCCCGACGGGGATTTTCATTCCGACGCGATTGCGGCGCTGGAACGGAGCAAGCGCGAAAAGATTGAAAAGCATGAAAAACGAACGGCAATGCCGCCCTTTGTTAAGATATTAAGCGGGTTGAGCGGCGCCGTCGCGGCGATGGCGGTCTTTGCCATAGGCCTCAGCGCGCTCTCCGGCGGCCTGCTTATGAAAAACATTCAACCGGCTCAAACCGCAGGCGCTGCTAACGCTGAAGAATATGAAATGCCAAATGTATTTGCCGGTTCGGAGGATTTGTATGTTGACATCAGCGGAGCGGGGTTCAACGGTATGCTGTACAGCAATGCCGTGAGCTTTGATGCAGAGGATGTATATGAAACCTATTTTGAGGCTCCTGCGCCGGAGGCAGCCCGGGCTATTCCGATTACAGGGGGTGTAACCGAGAATGATGGACAAACCGCATTGCCGGACGCTGCAAACAAGTCCTTGTATGATAACGTCACTGACTTTATAATAGAAGAACAGAATGCTATGTCCGAAAACAGTTATCTTGCCCTGGTAACGGAAGACGCGGCGGAGCTTGTGGGGCGTATAAACAGTATCAGTACGGTGAATCCGGGAATCAATGTAAATAGCAGTAATGTTTGGGATAACGGGGCATATATTACCGCGGATATGTCTTTGACGGTCGAGGGCGGTCAATACGCGTTCTTATTAGCCACAGTGTCCGGCATAGCCCAGGTTACGGACCGCAGCGAGAGCGCGTATTCGCTGGCGGTTGATTTGACGGACGCCGCAAACAGCCTTGCCGCGAAAGAAAACGAGTATAGCCGGCTGCTTTCATACTCGGACAAGGCGGGGGATATAACCAGTCTTATCAGCCTCTACGACCGGGTAGGCAGCGTGATAAATGATATTGATTACTGGCGGGGGCGTTTAAACAGCTTAAACAGCGCCGCCGCGAATAAGCATGTGCAGTTAAGCGTAACCGAGAAACGGGAAGAAACGCTTCCCTCTTTGGGGGAACGTATAACCGGAGGCTTTGCCGGTTCTATTAAAACGGTGGCTTCCGTATCCGAAACCGTGCTTATTGCGTCTGCGGGGCTGCTGGCGCCGGCGCTCATCATCGCCGCGCTGATTGGCATAGCCCTCATACCGTTTGCAGTATGGAGAAGGAGGCGGAGGCATGAATAAGCGCGTGTTCATTGTCTTTGCAATGGCCGCGGCGGTTATGTTTTCTGCTTGCAGCAAAAACAAATCGGGCGCTTCGGACATGCTAATGGAAGAGAAGTCCTTACAACTGTATGACGACGCGTCATATAACATGAGGGCCGCCGCGGAGCCGTACACTACTACAGAGCCGCCCGCCCCCGCGATGGGCGCGTTTACCGAAGCGGAAACGGCATCCGGGGATATGCCGGATCAAACAACGGAAAAGCGGATAAGAACCGGCAACCTCAGTTTTGAGACAATAGATTTTGACGACGCGGAACTGCGGGCGGCGGAACTGGCAGCCGAATCCGGCGGATATGTTGAATCATCCAACCAGTACCGGAACGCAAGCAATCTACGCAGGGCGGACTATGTACTGCGCGTCCCCGCAGAGGGCTTTAACGCCGTGATGAGCGGCCTGTCTGGGCTTGGGCGGGTTACGGCTACCGGCAGCAGCGAGCAGGACGTTACAGAGCAGTATTATGATATCACGGCGCGACTTTCCGCGAAGGAAGCCGAAGAGGCAAGGCTCCTGGAGCTTATCGCCCTTGCGGAGAACCTGAACGACTTGATCCTGCTGGAATCCAGGCTTTCAACCGTGCGAAGCGATATTGAGCATTATAAATCCAGGCAGGCAGGCATAGACCGCAAAGCCTCATTTTCCACTATCTACCTTAACATTATCGAGGCCACCGATGTATACGACGCAGATTCCCTATGGGGCAGGGTACGCGAGGCGTTTGGGGATTCGTTAGACGGCGTGGCGTTGTTCTTCCAGGGATTATTAGTCTTCATCGTCTCTGCCGCGGTGCCGTTTTTAATCATCGCCGCCGCGGCGCTGGTGGGTTTTATAGTATTTAGACGTTTGATGAAACGAAGGCGAAAGAAGGAGTAAGTATATGGAAAAACCGGATATCCCAGCTCTGATACAAACGGACGGCTTAGAGCCGTCCTTCTCCGTCTTCTTCGAGTCGATGCCCACGGCTTGTGTGCTGGTTGACGAGGAAGGGCTGTTATTGCGTTTTAACCCTGCCGCGGCGGTGTTTTTTGACTTTGACGGTGGCGAAGAAAAGCGTTTGAATATAATCAATTATTGCCCGGAGTTTCAACCCGGAGGGCAGCTGTCAAGCGATAAGGCGAGGGAACAGCTGAGGATTGCCTTTGCCGGAGGCAGGACGCGCTCCGAATGGATGTTCCGAACCGCCCAATGCGAGCAGCTCCCCGCCGAGGTTACGATAGCCGGGATGGACGCGGGGCCGGGACGCATAGCGGCAGTTTTTATGACCGATCTGCGGGAGATAAAGAGGGCGGTCGGGGCGCTGGACGAAATAAGCGGCATTGCATACACCGATTCCCTTACAGGTCTATTCAACCGCAGATATTTTATGGAAAGACTGAATTTTGAGTGTATGGTGTTCGACAACCTTAAACAGCCGATTCCGTTAATTATGTATGACTTAGATAAGTTCAAGTATGTGAACGACACATACGGGCATCCCGTAGGGGACGAGGTATTGCGCCAGTTGAGCGCAAGGGTGCGTAAATGCCTGCGTTCCAGCGATCTGCTGGCGCGTTACGGCGGCGAGGAGTTTATTATATTGGCCTACGGAGCCACGCCCGCCGTGACGGAGATGATGGCCTGGCGTTTAAGGGAAGCGGTGGACACACAGCCGTTCGACTGTCATGGCCATATTCTGCATATAACGATCTCGCTGGGCGTCGCGGTGAAAACGCATAAGGAAACCACGGCGGACGAGCTGCTGCAGCGGGCCGACGAGGCGCTGTACGCCGCGAAGAACAACGGGAGGAACAGGGTGGAGGTGTATAAGGGGAGGCTATAAACCTAAAACTGTTTACATTTCCACATTTATATGTATAATATACTAAAGAGAAACGTGATGCGCGAAGAGTAGCGGCGGCGAACCGATACAGAGAGCCGGGGACGGTGGAAGCCCGGTACGGAAACCGCAGTGAAGATCACCGCGCGGGAATGGAGCCTAGAGCCTAGAACAGGTATCTCATTCCGATAACGGACACGCCGAAGCTGGTTTACGGTTTAAGCGTGTACGCGGCCCGGCGTTAAAGGGTTGCCGCTGTGGTTATGGCAAGGAGGAAGAGCCTTTTCCAGGTTCTCATTTTCCAGGTTCCAGGCTCTAGCACGGCATTGAGCGGGCGCTTTTCGCGCCAATTCAGGTGGTACCGCGAAACCGACCCCTTTCGTCCTGAAAATACGGGAATTAGGGGTTTTTTGATAGGAGATTAAAGGTGTTGAAAAAAGAATTTTTCGACAAAGTACAGGCGAGCATGGACTTCGCCGGCAGGGAAAAGGAAATCATCGAATTTTGGGAGGAACGAGGCATCTTCGCGAAGAGCATAGAAGCCCGCGAAGGAGCTCCCGTGTTCACATTCTACGACGGGCCGCCCACGGCCAACGGCAAGCCCCACATCGGCCATGTTATCACCAGGGCTTTTAAAGACGCCATCCCGCGATACAAGACAATGAAGGGCTTTAAAGTCTTACGCAAAGCCGGTTGGGACACCCATGGCCTCCCGGTGGAGCGTGAAGTTGAAAAACAGCTCGGGATTAACGGCAAGCAGGATATCGAGAAATACGGCGTCGAGCCCTTTATCAAGAAATGCAAGGAAAGCGTATGGAAGTACGAGGAAGAATGGAAGGATATGAGCCGGAGGGTCGGATTCTGGGCCGACATGGAAAACCCTTATGTCACCTTCCATAATAACTATATCGAGTCCGTATGGTGGGCGCTTAAAACAATCTGGGATAAAGGCCTGATGTATAAAGGCCACAAGGTAGTCCCATACTGCCCGCGCTGCGGCACGCCCTTATCCAGCCATGAGGTAGCCCAGGGTTATAAAGACGTGAAAGAGGATTCGGCCTATGTCCTGTTCAAAGCAAAGGACACGGAGAACGACTACTTCATAGCCTGGACTACCACGCCCTGGACGCTGCCCTCTAACGTAGCCCTGGCCGTCAACCCCGAAGAAAGCTATGTAAAAGCCAAAGCCGCCGACGGGGACAAGAACTATATCCTGGCGGAGGCCCTCTGCGGGGCCGTGCTGGGCGAGGGATTCGAGATAATAGAGCGTTTCAAGGGCAGGGATTTGGAAAGGCGGCATTACGAGCCGCTGTACGACTTTGCCAAACCCGAGGACGACGCCTATTACGTGGTCTGCGCTTCATATGTCACGCTGACCGACGGCACCGGCATCGTACACACGGCCCCGGCTTTCGGCGAGGACGACTACCGCACAGGCACGGCCTACAACCTGCCCTTCGTAAATCTTGTGGACGGGCGGGGATGCTTCATTGACAGTGTTAACCTGTGGCCGGGCATGTTTGTAAAGGACGCCGATCCCAAGATAATCACCGAGCTGAAAGGCCGAGGCCTGCTGTTCCGCAAGGTTCCGTATGAGCACAGTTACCCCTTTTGCTATCGCTGCGACGACATTCCGCTGATATATTACGCCAGGGACGCCTGGTTTATTCGGATGACAGCGGTTAAAGAGAGCCTTCTCGCCAACAACAACTCTGTCAACTGGCTCCCCGACAGCGTCCGCACAGGGCGCATGGGGGACTGGCTGAAAAACGTGATTGACTGGGGCTTCAGCCGCGAACGCTATTGGGGCACGCCTTTGCCGATATGGGAATGCCCGAACGGGCATACCCATGTGGTGGGAAGCGTTGCCGAAATGGTGGAATTAACAAGAGAAGAAGATAAGGAGAAAGCCAGGGGCTTAGAGCTGCACAAACCCTATATCGATACGATAACCCTTGTCTGCCCCGAATGCGGGCAGGCGATGAAACGCACGCCGGAGGTCATAGACTGCTGGTTCGATTCGGGCTCTATGCCGTTCGCGCAGTGGCATTACCCCTTTGAGAACGGGGACGTCTTTAATGAGAACTTCCCGGCGGACTTTATCTCCGAGGCCATCGACCAAACCCGGGGCTGGTTTTATACCCTGCTTGCCATCTCGACGCTGCTTTTTGACAAATCGCCGTTCAAAAACGTCATCGTCGTCGGGCATGTGCTGGATGAAAAAGGCCAGAAGATGAGCAAGTCCAAAGGCAACATGGTTGAGGTATGGGATAAGCTGAACAAGCAGGGCGCCGACGCGGTGCGCTGGTATTACTATACGTTCGGGGCGCCGTGGCTCAGTAACCGCTTTAATGAAGATATGCTTAACGAGGGCCAGCGGAAGTACTTGGGGACATTGTGGAACGCCTACGCCTTCTTTGTCCTCTACGCGAACATTGACGGGTTTAACCCGGCGGAGCATCGGCTGCGCCTCGCGGCGGAGCTGCCGACGATGGACAGATGGGTTCTCTCAAGGCTCAATACCCTTATTAAAGAAGTGGACGGGCATGTGGACGGATACCGTCTTACCGAGGCCGCCCGTGCTATGGCGGACTTTACCGACGACCTCTCCAACTGGTATATCCGCCGCTGCCGCGAACGCTTCTGGGCCCCGGGTATGGAGCAGGACAAGATAGACGCGTATATGACGCTGTACCATACCCTTACGACAATGGCGGCGCTGACCGCGCCGTTTACGCCGTTCATCGCCGAGAGCATGTACCGGAATCTTGTGGCGGGGCTGGACAGCGCCGCCCCCGAGAGCGTCCATCTATGCCCGTTTCCGCAATCGGACGGGAGCTATATCGACGCAAAACTGGAAGCCGGAATGAACGGGGCTTTAGCCGTCGTGGAGCGCGGGCGCGCCGCGAGGAACGCGGCCGGGGTCAAGAACCGCCAGCCCGTCGGGCGGATGTATGTAAGCGCCGGGTTTGAGTTATCCGCTTCTTACCGTGATATAATCAAGGAAGAACTTAACGTGAAGGAACTGGAGTTTATAGACGACGCGTCGCGCTTTATTTCATATTCCTTCAAGCCCCAGCTAAAAACGCTGGGCAAGCGCTACGGCAAGCTCGTTCCGGCCATTGGCGCGGCCCTGGCCTCCGGGGACGGGACGGCTTTTATGAACGAGCTGAAATCCGGGTCTATCAACTTGTTCATAGAGGGGCATGATATCGAGTTGGCCCAAGAGGACGTGCTGATAGAGGAAGCCCGGAAAGAAGGCTACGCGGTGGATTCCGACAAGGGGATCATTGTGGTTCTTGATATAAACCTGACGCCGGAGCTTATAGAGGAAGGCTTCGTCCGCGAAATCGTCTCAAAGCTCCAGAACATGCGCAAAGAAGCCGGATTTAACGTAATGGACAAGATAAAGGTCTATTATGAAGCCGGGGACGCATTGACATCCGTGATAAAGAAAAACGGCGGTCTTATAATGACCGAGGTGCTGGCGGCGGAGATAACCCAGGGATCGGGCCTTGAAGGGGCGTTTACGAAGGAATGGGACCTGAACGGTTTCAAGGCAACACTGGGTGTTGCTTTGAAACCTAATGAATAGAACCTAGCGGCTAGGGCCTAGTAAACTAGGCCCTAGGAGAGGATATCGTATGGTATATTACCGGTTAGTCGGAAGTATTTCGTTTGAGCCGTTCGCCGCGCCTTTTCTCGGCTCTAGGTTCTCGGCCCTTCTTTCATCTGGCTCAGATCGCGCTGTGTGTGAAGCTGGCTATCTTGCAGACCGGGATTTCGGTAACAGAGCCGAGCCAGCCATAGCCGCCGCCATTACAGCCGCCTACATTGGCGCCTAAAGCGTTACCGCCGCCGCAGCCGCCGTAGTTGCCGCCGCCGCAAGCGCTGCCTACGCAGCAGGCGGGCGGAGCGCCGATATCGGTGATCAGCTTGACCGTGCCTTCGCATACAGCCGCGAGAACGCCCGTAAAGCCGGAGCCGCTAAGGCCGCCGCTGGTGGTGAAGATAGTAACGGTACGCCCGATATAACGTCTCAGCGATTCAACGAGGTCATGTTCGCACATAATGAATCCTCCTTTTTAGGTTATTTAACTGCGATGGACATATTCGTTTTGTCCTAATGCTATAGTATGTTTCACTCAAAAATCGGTTACATTTTTAGGAGATATGAAAGGACAAATGACTAAAAACTTCCGAAACATCACCGAAGAAACAGGGTTTTTCAAGGATAACGCGCCAATGGAGCTGGTTCGTGAGTTTGGCAGCCCCCTCTATGTATATAATGAAGACATACTTAGGGAGAGGTGCCGGGAGATGGCGAACCTCGTCCGGTACCCCCGGTTCAGGCCCAGCTATTCCGCAAAAGCCAACGCAAATATCAGGCTGCTGGAGATAATCCGCCAGGAGGGCCTGGAGGCCGACGCGATGAGCCCTTGCGAGATTATGGCGGAGCTTATCGCGGGTTTTGAGCCGCAAGAGATTTTTTACATAAGCAATAATGTTGACGAGGCCGAAATGCGCTTCGCCGTGGAAAAAGGCGTCCGCGTCAGCGTCGATTCCCTGTCCCAGCTGGAGCTGTACGGAAGGATAAACCCAGGCAGCGAGGTTGCGGTGCGGTTGAATTCCGGCGTCGGGGCGGGGCATCACAGCAATGTAATCACCGGAGGCGCCGGAACGAAGTTTGGCGTAAACCTAGACTATCTTCCGGCTATTAAGGACATACTCAATAAATATAATCTGCGACTTACAGGCATTAATTCACATATCGGGTCTTTGTTTATGAACCCGGAGCCGTATCTCGATAATGTTTCGGCGATGATGAAATTCGCGGAAAACTTCGAAGACCTTGCCTTCGTGGATTTCGGCGGGGGCTTTGGCGTACCGTATGGCAAGCGCTCCGGCGAGCAGCGTATGGATATTGTATCTTTAAGTGAGGCATTAACAAAGCTGACATATGATTTCACAAACAGGTTCGGCGATATTATCATTAAAACCGAGCCGGGTCGGTATATAGCAGCCGAATGCGGAGTCCTTCTCGGCACGGTGAACGCGGTTAAGCATAACGGCCCCGAAAAATACATAGGAACGGACATCGGTTTTAACGTCTTTTCCAGACCGCTTCTTTATAACTGCCGCCATGATATAGAAATTTATGGGCCGGACGGCCCTAAGGACGAGCATTTAGAGACAGTCACAGTCGTAGGCAACATATGCGAGACCGGCGACGTGCTTGCAAGGGGCATTCAGCTGCCCGCCGCAAGGGAGGGCGATACCGTATGCGTCCTTGACGCCGGGGCCTACGGATATTCGATGTCGTCCAACTACAATCTGCGGCCGCGCCCCGCCGAAGTCTTAATCCGCGCCGGCGGCGAGCCGCTGTTGATAAAGCCCAGGGAGAGCATTGAAGATATGCTGTCTTACGCGGGGCTGAGCGGGGCATATGTTTAGATAATGCGTGATATTACGGTCTCGGTTCGGGGCATAGTGGAGTTTATATTACGGAGCGGCAGCATTGACGCGGGATACATGTCCCAAAGCCGTATGCAGGACGGCGTCAAGGCCCATCAGCGGGTGCAGCGGGCACGGCGCAGGGAAGCGGCGGCTTCCGAGCTGGAGTACGAACCGGAGGTGCGCCTGCGCTTGGGCTTCGAGCATATGGGCCTGCGCTGGAGCGTCAGCGGCGTCGCGGACGGGATAGTCGCGGACGGCGATAATGTGACGATTGAAGAAATAAAATCCACCAACCGCGACCTGGACGCGCTAACCTTCGACGAGAGCCACTGGCACATGGCCCAGGCAAAGTGCTACGGGCATATGTACACGGAGCTGTACGGTGCGGAGGCAATACGTATAGACCTGACCTACTGCGCGGTGGACGACGACCGGAGCCGCACCTTTTCGCAACAATTCACACCGGGAGAGCTCAAGGCCTTCTTTTATGATTTGATTGAGCGGTACAGCCGCTGGGCGGAGCTGTCGTTTAACAAAAAAGAGAAACGGGACGCCGCCGTGAAAGCCGCAGGCTTCCCTTACGCCGCGTATCGCAAGGGCCAGCGGGAATTCGCGGTTCTGGCCTACAAGGCGGTGCAGAACCGCAATAAGCTCTTCATCGAGGCCCCCACCGGGACAGGGAAGACGATATCCGCGCTGTTCCCCGCCGTGAAGGCTTTGGGAGAGGGCCTTGCGGACAAGGTCTTTTACCTTACCGCGAAGACTATAACCCGCCAGGCGGCGGAACAGGCTGCCGGTATGCTGATAGACGGCGGCTGCTCGCTTACCTATGTGGCGATGACGGCAAGGGATAAGCTCTGCGTCCTGCCAGAACGTATTTGTTCACCGATGGCCTGCCCAATGGCGGACGGGCATTTCGACCGCGTAAACGACGCGCTGTGGGCCCTCTTGGAGCGGGCCTGGCGGATTACCCGGAACGAAATAGATGCGGCGGCGCGGGAGTTTAACGTATGCCCGTATGAGCTGATGCTGGACGCGTCGCTGTTCGCGGATATTATAATATGCGACTATAATTATGCCTTTGACCCCACGGTTTCATTAAAACGCTTCTTCGGCGACGCCGCGACCGAGACATATATTTTCCTGATAGACGAGGCTCATAACCTTGTGGAACGCGCAAGGGATATGTTCTCCGCGACCCTAAGCCGGAGCGGCTTTGACATGCTGCGCGGGATATTCAGGGGCCGTGGCA
>JAISVU010000099.1 GCA_031271375.1 Clostridiales bacterium
CATTCGTGGTGTCCTTCCTGGGCTTGGGGAGCGGAAAAACGCCGTCGTTAGCATGGCGGGGAATGATGTGTACATGGAAATGGAACACGGCTTGACCGGCGTCCGCCCCGTTGTTTTGCAATATGTTGAAGCCCGTGGCTCCCGTGGCCTTCACTACGGCGGCGGCGACGGCCTTAACGGCCTTGCCCAGCCCGCTTAGGCTTTCATCTCTCATTTCCGGCAGGCCCTCGGCGTGGGTTTTGGGTATAACCAGGCAATGCCCCGGCGTCAGCGGCGACATGTCCATAAACGCGACGAACAGCCCGTCGTCATAGATTTTATTCGTAGGGATTTCCCCATTGGCAATCTTGCAGAATACGCAGTTGTCCATTTACATCTTCTCCGCTTCGTCGGTCTGCTCCCACGGGAGGGACAAATCGGGCCGCCCGAAATGGCCGTATGCCGCAACCTGGCGGTAGATGGGGCTGCGCAGGTTAAGCCGCTCGATTATCGCGGCGGGCCGCAGGTCGAAATGCTTCTCAACCAGCTCCAGCACTGCGGCGTCGGAGAGCTTGCTGGTGCCGAACGTGTTCACATACACGCTGAGGGGCCTCGCTACGCCGATGGCGTATGTAACCTGAAGCTCGCAGCGTTCCGCGATCCCCGCCGCGACCAGGTTCTTGGCCACATAGCGCAGCATATATGTCGCGGAACGGTCTACCTTCGTCGCGTCCTTGCCGGAAAAACTGCCGCCGCCGTGCCTGCACATGCCGCCGTAGGTGTCAACGATTATCTTGCGGCCGGTAAGGCCCGTGTCCCCCTGAGGCCCGCCGATGACGAAGCGCCCGGAGGGATTGACCAGGAACTTGGTTCCGTCCAGCAAATGCTCGGGTATCACGCGCTTAATCACCAGGTCCGTAATATCCTGGCGCATACGCTCCTGCGGCACGTCGGGCGAGTGCTGCGTGGATATCAAGGCCGTCGTCACCTTAACAGGCTTGTTGCCCTCGTAAAGGACGCTGACCTGGCTCTTGCCGTCGGGCCTGAGGTAAGCCAGTTTATTGTCTTTGCGCACACGGGCCAGCTCCTGCGCCATCTTATGGGCGAGGGATATCGGCAGCGGCATAAGCTCCGGGGTTTCGTTGCAGGCGTAGCCGAACATCATCCCCTGATCCCCCGCGCCCAGGATATCCCTGGCGTCGGCGCCGGAAACGCCTCTTGATTCCAGGGCGTTACTCACCCCGCCGTCGATGTCCGGCGACTGCCCGTTGATGGACGTGATAACGGCGCAGTTGCTGTATTCGAACCCGTAGTCGGGATGGATGTACCCCGCGTCCCTGATGACGCCGCGCACGGTGTTGTTGATGTCGACATAATGCCCGGTTGTTACCTCCCCCGCGACCAGCACCATGCCGGTAGTCGCGAAAGCCTCCACCGCCGACCGCGTCATCGGGTCCAGCTTTAACATCTCGTCCAGAATCGCGTCCGCTATCTGGTCGCACACCTTGTCCGGGTGTCCCTCCGTGACGGATTCGGATGAAAAATACCATTGATTGCCTGCCATACCGCGCCTCCTGTTGTTATCGTACTTCTGTCATTATATTCCTTATGCTTGGTATAAGATTTCACCTGTTTTAATAACATGCTCGGCAAAGCCGCTGGGGTCGTAAGCCTCCTCCAGCAAATGCGGCTCGATGTAGAGGAATGTCTTGTTCCAGCGCAATCCTTGCAGCTGAATGCGGGTATCATACCATTCCTCGTCACTCAAGCCCTCGATGAAAACACCTATGTCGATATCGCTGTCTTCATGCGGGGTTCCATTGACATAGGAACCAAAAAGAATAACCTTATTGGGTTTCAATGCCTTTTGCACTTCTTTTGAATAGTCTTTCGCTATTGCTCTAGCCTTTTCTTTGTCCAACATAGAAACTCCTCCGTTTCTTTAAGCAGCGCTGTCATTTTTTATGCGTCAGCGTTGCAGCCATGCGTTCTTTATATTCTGGATAGCGTGCTTCAATCTGAAGCGGATTTAGCGCTTTGAACAATTGCAACTGAACATCGGTCAAATCGTCCTTTAATCCTGCGCGTTCCGCAAGTATCGCTAAATCATGGATTTTAGGCGGCATCTCTGATGTAACTCTCGCGACGACAGCTTTTAAGGTTTTTTCAACGATCAAGTGCATGAAAAAACCCGCGTGCAGATATTTTTTCCCGGTTAATAAGTATTTAGCCACGGTCAAATCCTCGTCCGCCGTATCCAGCCAGTATTTAACCTTATCAGACATAATGGCCTCCTTTCCTCAAGCAAACCGCAGTTTGTCCTATAATATTTTACGAAATACATTTTGCCCGTGCACTTCATCAATAATAGAATACCCGCATTTGGTATAAAAACCTTCGGCGTCTTTATGAGCTCCTAAGGTTATATGCTTAAATCCTAAATCCCTTGCGTTCTTTTCAAAGACTTGTACTAAACTCTTAGTTATGCCTCTCATTCGGTAACGCTCGCCGCACGCGACAAAGCCCATAACCAGGTTTTCTTCGCTTTCGGGCCTTCCCAGCACCGCCGCTATAATCTCGCCGTTTTCATGCGCGTACACCAGCACGGGGCTGTATTTCCCCAGCCTTTCTTTCCAAGCCTCATAGGTGTAGTATTCGATCTCCCTTGAATTCTGGCCCAGTATAGCATAACAAAACTCCAGCACATCATGGAGCTGTACCTCATTCTCGATATAAGC
>JAISVU010000201.1 GCA_031271375.1 Clostridiales bacterium
ACCGCCGTGAAGAACGGGGCGCATCACATCCTCTACAGGCCCTTCGGCAACAGGGAACTCCTTGAGGTTATGAGCTGCGAAAAGGTCTTTAATAAGTCCATGTTCCCCGGCCTAAGGGACAGGCTGTCGTCCGCTGCCGAGAATATGGAGCTGACCCAGAACGATGTCCGCGAATTGATTAAATGCTGCCATCCATGAACGATATGCCCCTTAACGCTGAATGGATAGGACGTCTGGATATGTACATAAAGGCGCTCAAGGGCTGCTTTTACGAAAAGCTAGGCCCTATAGCGTTTTCCTTATATGAACCCGAAGGCGAAGCGGGGCGGCTATTGAGTTTCGAACAGGCCGAAGCCTGCGGCTATCTGCCCATATCCGAGGGCGCGGCCTGGGGCGGCGCGTGGCGTTACGGCTGGTTTAAGGGTTCCTTCACGCTTCCGGGGGAGGCTTTGGGCAGCCGCGTCGTGATGGAGCTTAACTTAGGCGGCGAGGCTTCGCTCTATTTAAACGGCAAGCCCTTTGGAACAAGACGCGCCGACTGGGTTTTGGAAAAGCACCACCACCTATGCGACCAGGTTATCAGCCATTCCGGCGTCCCCGGCACGCGTTATGACCTATATGCCGAGGCCTTCACCGGGCATTTTTATTTTGCTTTGCCCGGAACGGCGGCGGGGCCGCTTACGGATTTATCCGTCCTCTCGCCCGGCAATTATCAAAAACCGCGCCTCGGGCAATGTTCTTTCGGAGTATGGAACGAAGAGGCGTATCAGCTGTATCTGGACATTCAAGCCCTTTATGACATTTACTTGAGCGGTGATAAAAACAGTTTGCGAACCGCGGAAATAGGCGCGGGGTTAAAACATAGTTTACATTTAATAGAGTTTGAGGAAGGTTCCGCAAGGCGCACAGAGAGCTTTATTCTGGCAAGGGCAGTCCTTGCCCCGCTTATGCGCTGCGTAAACGGCTCCACCGCTCCGACGCTGTATGCCTTCGGCCACGCGCATATCGACGTGTGCTGGCTCTGGGACATTAACGAGACAAAAAAGAAATGCCTGCGCACCTTCGCCGCACAAATACGGATGATGGATATGTACCCCGGTTATAAATTTTTGCAGAGCGAGCCTGTCTTATACGCGATGATAAAGGAGCTGTACCCCGGCCTGTACGCGGATATCAAGGAGCGGATAAAACGCGGCCAGTGGCTGGCCGACGGCGCGATGTGGGTTGAACCCGATACAAACATCCCGTCCGGGGAGTCGCTAATCCGCCAGTTCCTGTATGGCAAGGCCTTTTTCCGGGATGAGCTGGGCGTGGATTCGCGGTTCTTATGGCTGCCGGACGTCTTCGGATATTCAGCCGCCCTGCCCCAGATTATGGCGGGCTGCGGGGTGGACAGCTTCTCCACCTGCAAGCTGGATTGGAACTATAACGGCGGCGAGAGCTTCCCTTACAATCACTTCTATTGGGAGGGCCTGGACGGGACGCGGATTCTGTCGTCCGTCCAGAACGAGTATACCAATACTATGCGCCCCGCCGACATGATAGGAATATGGAACGGCAGGCATCAGAAGGATGTCTTCGGCTACCCCGCCGCCTATGGCTACGGCGACGGCGGAGGCGGCCCATGCCGGGATCATGTGGAGTACGCCCTGCGGATGGAGGATTTGGAAGGCGCGCCAAAGATCAATATGGAAGGCCCTTCGGTGTTCTTTGAACGCTTGAGAGCCGCCGGGACAGACAACGTCTACTCGGGCGAGCTGTATTTCCCATGCCACAGGGGGACGTATACCAGTCAGGCGGCGGTAAAGAGAGCCCACCGCAAAGCCGAAATATCCTTCCACAACCTGGAGCTGGCGCTGGCAATGCTCAGGATCAGCGGCGGCAGCTTTGACAAGGAAGCCCTTGACCGTCGCTGGAAAACCCTTTTGACCTGTCAGTTCCACGATATCCTCCCCGGGTCGTCCATTGAGCGCGTCAACCGCGAGGCGGAGGAGTGGCTTAACAATATTATCGCGGAGAACGAAGCGGAGCTTGCTGAGGTTTTGAGGCAACTGCCCGGAGATAACGGGACCTCCGCGTTTAACCCGCTGGGATGGAGCAGGGAGGCCTTCGTCAAGGCGGGTGAAAAACTCATAAAAGTCCGGCTGGAGCCCTTTGGCTTCACCCCGCTCCTGTCCGATGAGCCTACGGAAGCCGAGCGCTGCGCGGCTCATACATTCGCCGAAAACGCCGTGCTTGAGAACAATAAAGTAATGGTAATTATCAACGCGCTAGGCGCGGTGGTTAAGCTCCTGGACAAAGCCGCCGGAACCGATTACGCCGCAGCGGGGCCGCTTAACCGCTTCCGCATGTTCCGTGATATCCCGCGCAAATACGACGCATGGGATATCGACAGCATGGCCTTCGACGAGGAGATTCCGCTGGAGGAGCCCGGCACGCTGGAAATCGTCACGGAGGGCGGGCTTGAGGCAAGGGTGCGTCTGCGCCGCAGCATACATAACTCCGTTATAGTCCAGGATATCTATATCCGCTCAGGCAAAGGCGACGTTCTATTCGAAACGGCCCTAGACTGGCACGAAACGCACAAGCTGCTTAAAACCTCGTTCCCTTCGGCGGTTCGGGGTGACTGCGCATATGACGAGATTCAGTTCGGTCATCTTAAACGCCCCATCCAACCCAGCAAGCCCTATGACAAGGAGCGCTTCGAGGTATCCCACCATAAATGGGCTGCTGTCTGCGAGGAAGGCCGGGGGGTCGGGCTGTATAACGACTGTAAGTACGGTATCAGTCACCTGGGGAACACGCTGGATCTTACGCTGCTTAAATCCGCGCCCTGCCCGGATCCGCGTCGCGAGGAAGGCGAACACCGGTTCTCATACGGATTCTGTTTTTGGAACGGGAGCTTTTTGGACAGCGATATTATAAAGAAGGCCTATGAATTCAATTATCCGCCGGTCATTGCGCCGCGCCTTGCCCAGGGCGGGCTTTGCTCGGCTGACAAGGACAATGTCATAATCGAAACGGTAAAACCCTCGGAGGACGGCGCCGGGATCGTCGCAAGACTGTACGAAGCCAAGCGCACGGCCGTTAAAACGCGGTTCGCAGTTCATTTCCCCTGTAAGGGCATCGTTGAAACGGATATGCTGGAGAATGTTACCGGGCCTGTTACGGAGGGGAATGAAATAACGCTGGATATGGGGCCGTTTAAAGTAAAGACTATCAAAATACTGTTGGAGGACGCCGCTGATGAAACGCTCTGAGATTAACGCCGTAATTAAGGATTTTGAAGCCCTGGCCGCCAAGTATCGCTTCGCGCTTCCGCCTTTCTGCGCGTTCGAGCCCGACAGCTGGAATAACCTGGGCGCGGATTACGACGAAATACGCGAAAACATGCTGGGTTGGGACGTAACGGATTACGGCGGCGGAGACTTCCGCGCTTTAGGCCTCTCTTTGGTCACAATCCGCAACGGGAACTTGAATAACCCCAAATACCCCAAGACTTACGCCGAAAAGCTCATAATGTCATATGACAACCAGCTGTCGCCGATGCACTACCACTATAAAAAGATGGAGGATATCATCAACCGGGGCGGCGGCGATTTGATGATTAAGCTGTATAACTCAACCCCTGACGGCGCATTTGCCGATACGGACGTGGAGGTTTCCAGCGACGGGCGGCGGCTGCGATTGCCCGCCGGGCATGTGCTGAGGCTTGCGCCGGGCCAGAGCGTTACGTTACAACCCGGATTATACCACGAGTGGCGGGCCGAGGGCGGGAGCTGCCTTATAGGCGAGGTTTCGCAGATAAACGACGACAATACGGACAACCGGTTTTATAAGCCCCTGGCCCGTTTCAGCGGGATTGAAGAGGATGAGAGGCCGTACAGGCTGCTGTGTAACGAATATCCACGGTGAACTATAGCAGCCTCTAATATCTCCGCCTCATTGGCGTACGTATCCCGGACGTTTATTTAAGCTGTTTTCGGGGTCTTTCAGATCCATTCCGTTAAGAATTCACTGAATCAGCAAGCTCTCGGCGGAGAGGCCCGCAAGCTCAAGGGTTCCTTCCTCATAACCCTGCCAGATTAACCAAGTCCCCGCCATGATACCGTTATTAAGCAGTTCAAGCGTCGGGTTTTCCAGTTATACTCCTCAAAGGCTTCCTGAGCGCCGTCATACTGAAAGAACATAATTTCAACGGCGTTCTCCCCTTCGTAATCCTGGACCATTATCCCGATTCCCTTTTCCGAGTTATCAATCTGCGACTGGTCAGCGTAGGCCGTTATTGCGGTCAGCGGCAGGCACAGGCACAGCGCGGCGGTTATAAGTTTCTTCATCAGCAGTCCCTCCTACGTTCATTTTCATCCCTCTTTCTATAAAGAACGCTGGGTCAACGAGGACGGACTTGAACAAAAGCTAATCGTTACGTATTCAATCAAGTATAGGGACTATCAGCGGAACATACGGGACGGGCAAGTCGAACGCGCCTGGAAGCTCGTGGAAACGAACCCGGCAATCTACTCCATAAAGTAACCGCTGATTAAATCAAAAAGCTCGCGAAAAATTTAGCTAACAGCGGCTGCGCCAGCGCTTCAAGAGGAACCGGATGAAGTGTCCGGGCGCTAACAAAGTTAGCGGTTTTCGCGAAGCGAAAATTCAA
>JAISVU010000202.1 GCA_031271375.1 Clostridiales bacterium
GTACAGGTTATTATCGTCTGTGCGCCTGATATCGCCGACAGCAGATGCTCCTGGCGGGCGGCGTCAAGCTCCGACATTACGTCGTCCAGCAGCAGCAGCGGCGTCTCCCCTTTTTCCTCGCGGATCATAATAACCTCGGCCAGCTTTAATGACAGCGCCGTGGTTCTCTGCTGGCCCTGGGAACCGTAAACCCTGGAATCCAGCCCGTTTATTATAAACTGAACATCGTCTTTGTGGACGCCGCAGCCGGTGGAGCCGTTGCGAATGTCCGTTTCCCGGTTCTTCTTCAGCTTATCCAAGAATTCTCCCGCAGTTACCGAAGGACGGTATACCGCGGAAAACTCCTCGCCGCATATCCTTTGATGTATCCCCGCCGCAACGCGGCTTATGCTCTCAATATACGCCCTGCGCAGGGATACAATGCGCCCTCCGCTCTCCGCGAGCTGGGCGTCCCACAGCTCCAGCGTGTCCCCCGCGCCGGCGCCTTTCTGCATTCCTTTAAGCAGGGCGTTGCGCTGGCGCAGTATATGGTAATATTGCTTTAGCTCGTAATAATAAACCTTTGAGACCTGGCATAGCTCCATATCCATAAACCGGCGCCGTTCCCCCGGCCCCGACTTAACCAGGCTTAAATTCTCCGGCGAAAAGATAACGCAATACAGGATACCCAATAAGTCGCCCAGCTTATCAATGGGCACGCCGTTCACCCTGGCCGATTTGACGACCGCGTTTTTACCCGTTCGTTTCAGCGACATTTCTATACGGTCTTTATACCGTCCGTCAACGCCCCTTGATACATTAATCGAAATGAGCGCGGCGTCCTCGCCAAACCGTATTAATTCGCCATGATTCGCCGTCCTGTGAGACCTGGCCGTGGCGCAAAAATAAACGGCTTCGATGAAATTGGTCTTGCCCTGGGCGTTCATCCCGGTCAAGATATTAACGCCGCGTGAGAGCTCCAAACCAAGACCCGTTTCTTTCGTACCGCCGTTTAAATTGCGAAAATCCTTTGCCTTGACGCTTTCCAAGAACATATTCGATTAATTCTTTAACCGGAGCGGCAGCACCAGATACTTATAATTCTCGCCGTCAACGCCCTTGATCACACAGGGACTAAGCGGCGTAGTGAACATGAACCGCACCCTCTCATCGTCAATCGATTTAAGGATATCCAGTAAAAACCTGGGATTAAACGCTATCTCAATACTCTGCCCGTCAATCTCCGCCGGCAGCTCCTCATAGAATGTCCCTGTCTCCGTATTGGAGTCCACAACAAGCATTTCCCTGTCTTTGTCTATGCTCAGTTTAACCGGGCTCTTTCTGGCTTCCCTGGATATCAGCGACGCCCGTTCCAAGCAATCGGCCGCTTCCTGTACGTTTAACGTCATAAACGTGGTAAACTCCGTTTGAAAAACGCTCTCAAAATCCAAAAACTTCCCTTCAATTAGCCTTGTTACGATAACCGCGTCTTCGGTCTCAAATACCGCGTGTTTGTCCCCAAAATACACGCTTGTCACGGACTGCGCGCCGCTCTGCAATATCTTAAATATCTCGCTAAGCGTCTTTCCAGGCACGATAACCTTTCTTTCCAATTCCTTATTGTCTATATCCGCGTATCTCACCGATATCCTAAACCCGTCCACTGAAGCCATCTGGAGCTTGCCGTTCCCCGTTTCCAATAGTTCCCCTGTCATCGCGGGTTTCGATTCGTCGGCGGATACCGAGAAAATCGTTTGCCTGATCATATCCTTCAGCGTTCCCGACGCCATCTCAAAGCCTATCTCCGCCTCAACCTCAGGCAAACCGGGGAACTCGTCCCCCGGCTGGCCCAGTATCTTGAACTCGCTGACGCCGCCTTTTATAAGCGTCACATAATTCCCCATCGTTTCAATAAATACCTCTTCACCGGGCAGCCTCCTCACAATGTCCGCGAATATCTTGGCGTCCAGCGCCACGTTCCCGGGTTCCAGCACCTCGGCTTCCATCGGCTTCGTCTCAATCCCCAGCTCCAAGTCGTTGCCAAGAAGCGTCATCCCCGCCTCGCCTGCGCTCACCAGTATACACTCCAGTATGGGCAGCGTGCTCCGGCTCGATACCGCCTTCGACACTGTCCCTATCCCTTCCGCCAGTATATCCTTCCTGCATTTTACTTTCATTTGTTCTTCTCCTCTTTAAAGTTATCAACATTTTACTGTGCATAACTGCCTGTTTTTGTTGATAAAGTTTTATGTTTTATTCCCCATGTGGATAATGTGGACAAGTACGACTGTTATCCCAGCGTTATCCTTCATTTATTAACATCCCAAACCCCTGTCATCAAGCCAATTCCATCACCTTATATACATTTCCACACCCACTAAGGCTATTACCTACTATAATATTATATATACTTTATAGATCAGCGCAGATGCTTATATAAAATTGAAAAAGAAGGGTCCAGGGACGAACGTCCCTGGTGGGGGTTTGGGGGCGAAGCCCCCAAGTTTTAGGTTCAAGTCCGGTCCCGAATCCTTTTTTCCAAATCGTCGATTTTATTTACCAGCCCGGGATCGGCATCCATCAGCTCATTAATCTTGTCTATGGCGTGGACGACAGTGGAATGGTCGCGGCCGCCGAAGAAGTTACCGATCGAGGGAAGCTGGGAATCGAGGATTTTACGGATAAGATACATAGCGACGTGGCGGGCCAGGGAAAGATTGGCGGTACGCCGCTTAGACCGGATCTCGTCGGGGGTGACGTTATAGAAAGCGCTGACGACTTCCTGTATGTACGGGATATCGATCTCACGTTTTTCGGCGGCCTGGGCGATATCGCGCACGGCTTCAACGGCTAGATCAATCGTGATAGGCACCTTCGTTAGTTTTGCCTGGGCGATAACCTTGTTGAACGCGCCTTCAAGGTCGCGTATGTTTGAGGATATATTGCTGGCTATATGCTGGAGAATATCGGGAGGGATAGGGATATTCTCGTACTCGGCCTTTTTTTGAAGTATCGCGAGACGTGTCTCGTAATCGGGCCGGGTAATGTCCACAACGAGCCCCGAGCTGAAACGGGAGCTGAGACGCTCTTCCAGGTCCTTGAGCTCGGAAGGATGCTTGTCACTGGAAAGTACTATTTGCTTGTTGCTGAAAAACAGCGCGTTAAAGGTATGGAAGAACTCCTCCTGTGAACGGTCTTTTTGCATGAGGAACTGCACGTCGTCAACCATAAGCAAATCCAGGCTGCGGTACTTGTCGCGGAACTGTTCCGCGCTGTGGTTGCGCAGACTCGCGATAAAATCGTTCACAAGGCTCTCACTGGAGGTATAGTAGACCTTTGAATAGGGATCGATGTCCAGTATAAAATTACCAATCGAGTGCATTAAATGGGTCTTGCCAAGCCCGACGCCCCCATAAAGAAAAAGGGGGTTGTACGATGTCTTGCCCGGAGCCTCGGCTACCGCCATGCTTGCGGCGTAAGCCAGCTCATTGCTCTTGCCCTTGACAAAAGACTCAAAGGTATACCGCGACTTCAGATTGGAAGGCAGAACCGGCGCGGGATCATCATCCCCGCTTCCCCCGTCTTCCAGGTTCAACGTTATATCGTAATCAATCCCGGTGGTGCGTTTAAGGAAATCCTTAACCTTAGGAAGATACCGGTGATCAACGGTGGTTTTTGTAGTCTTGTCTCGCGTATACAACGTCAGCTTATTACCCTCCAGCGCGAAAGGCTGTATGTGCTTAAACCATGTGTCATACGCGACAGGCGTAAAGTCGTCCCTCATGCCTGAAAGCACTTTACTCCATAACTCCCTGCTGGGATGCCCCTTGGGAGGGTAGTCGATCTTGAGAGAACTGCTGCCGTTCGTAGCCCCGGTCTTCTTCATTGGAATCACCTCAGATATGTTGATAACTCGCGAAAATATCATTTTATTAGATAGATTTTACATTATCCACACCGAAATTCTCTATTTTAAAGGGTTTTTTGAAATTTATAAAAAGTTATCAACATAGTTATCCACATTATGTGGATAACTATTGGGAGATCATAAAATCCCCCTCCCTGCAATCATATCAAAAAACAGGACTATTATCAACTAATTTTTATCAGAGGAATAAGATTGAAATTCCTTATTGACTGCGGGGAGTTTATACTCTATAATGTATAAGTTGCAAGACAATACCAATAGTTAAGGAGAAGCAGCGCAATGAAAATGACATTTCAGCCAAAGACGAAACAGCGTAAAAGGGAACATGGGTTCAGAAAGAGAATGAAGACGGCGAACGGCCGGAAAGTTCTGTTACGCCGGCGCCGCAAGGGAAGAAAGGTATTAACGGCCTAAGTGGTAAGAACGTTAAAAAAGACGGTTGAGTTCAAACGGGTCTATGAAGGCGGGAGGAGCGCGGTTTCGCCGCTCTTGGTGGTATATATCAGCGAGAATGATCTCGGGTTCTGCCGCTTCGGATTTTCGGTAAGCAAAAAAGTAGGGGGAGCGGTGGTAAGGAACAAAGTAAGGCGCAGGCTAAAGAATATTGTTTACGGAAACATTATGCCCGCCGCGGTTATAGGCGGCAGCGATATAATAATAATAGCCAGGGCGGCGGCGGCGTCCGCCAAGTATGAGGCAATGCGGGCATCGCTGATAAAACTTGTAAAAAAGCTGGCGCGGGACAAGCATTCCTGACGGATATTGTTTAGGAAGAAGTTGTGTTATGAGGAAGATATTAGTCAAAGCGATACGTATATATCAAAAATATATATCGCCGGCTTTACCGCCGTCGTGCCGGTTTTATCCAACATGTTCGCAGTACGCGATTGAGGCGATACAGAAATACGGGGCGTTAAAGGGCGGATTGATGGGATTATACAGGATATTGAGATGCAACCCGTTTTGCAAGGGCGGGTATGATCCTGTAAAATAACCATAGAGTCTAAGGAGGATTCGTATTGGGATTAGAATTTTTTGAAGATTTTTTAGGACAAGGCCAGGTTGTGCTAGCCAACTTGATAGAAAAGGAAGTCGGGAGCATAATCGGCATCCTTGTCAATGTCATCGCGGTAATAATGAACTTTATCTACAATCTAATCAGCACGCTCACGGAAAAGCACGCACTGGGCATAGCTATTATCCTTATGACGCTGGTTATAAGGCTGGTGATGCTGCCCCAGGGCATATCCCAGCAAAAGAGCAGCATAAAGATGAGAAAGGTTCAGCCTGAGATAGACAAGATAAAGAAAAAATACGGAAACTCTAAAGACCCCGAAATACAGCGCAAGATCAACATGGAGACCCAAGCCGTCTACCAAAAGCATAAAATCAACCTCTTCGCGGGATGCCTGCCGCTCCTGATAACGCTGCCTATATTCTACGCGCTGATAGACCTGATGCGCAGGCTCTATGTCTATGTGGACAAAATAAGAGACCTGTATACCCAGATAGGCGAAACGATACTGCGGATTCCGGGGATAGCGGAAGTCAATTCCGTGCTCTGGAATATCGCTGTCCCTATGGTGCCGAGCAATTATTCGCGTATAGTGTATACAAACAAGGCGGAAGACCTTGTGTGGTTCATTGACAAGTTCACGCCGGAAAACTGGACGACGATAAGAGAGCTGGTTTCGGTGGACCCGGCGGTTGCGAGGGGCCTTGAGGAACTCCTTGTTCAGCGCGACAACGTGCAGCATTTCCTTGGGCTAAACCTGGTAAACACAGCGGGCCTCGGCTGGCCCGGCATTATTATTCCGATACTGTCGGCGGGGACTTCATTTTTACTCAGCTTCCTTTCCAGCAAGGTAATGCAGAACCCGAGCCAGGAACAGGCGGGCAAGATGAACCAGCGCATAATGATGATCGTGATGCCCGCGATGATGTTCTTCTTCACAATCAGCGTCTCCGGCGGCGTCGGCGTTTACTGGATAGCGTCGAACGTCATAGCGGTGGTTCAGCAAATCGCGCTGGCTAAGATTTATCTAAACCGCGGCCAGGATAATAACGGGGATATAAATGGAAAAGCCAAGGAAATCGTTTAAAGATTAGACTGTTTAAATATCTAAAGGACGTGAAAAGATGGACTCGATAGAAATGACGGGGAAGACCCAGGAAGAAGCCTTAGAAAAGGCGCTGAATATCCTGAACGCGAAAGCGGAAGAGGTAACGGTAAATGTATTGGATCCGGGTTCGAAGGGCTTTCTAGGGATAGGGCAGAAGCCGGTAAAGATTCAAGTGGTATTGAAGGATAACCCGGGGCGGACCGCGAAGAAGTTTATCGGCGATGTAATTGAGGCTATAGGCTTAGAGGTCATAACGGAGGTTAAGCTGGCGGATAACAGCCTGACAATAGACTTGAAGGGTTCCAATATGGGCGTATTGATAGGGAAGCACGGCCAAACCCTCGACGCGCTGCAGTACCTGACGAACCTGGTAGTGAACAAGACGACGGAAAGCTATATTAACGTGACGCTGGACACGGAAAATTACCGTGAAAAGCGGAAGGAAACGCTGGAATCGCTTGCGCGGAACATGGCTAAGAAAGCGAGGCAGCTGCGAAAGCCCGTTAAACTGGAGCCGATGAACCCCTCCGAGAGAAGGATAATACATTTCTCCCTCCAGGGAGAGAAGGGCATAACTACTTACAGCGAAGGCGTCGAGCCGTTCAGGAACGTGGTAATAGCGCCCAAACGCGACACGCATTACGACGGCAAGGACAGCAGGGGCAGCGACAGGCCATATAGCAAATACGGGAAATCGGACGCGAAACACTACGCGAAAACGGATAACTATAAGAAATTTATCTCAATGGACAGCGCACAGGACGAGGAAGATCGGTAATCGGAATACTTAACAGCACAATAGCGGGGATATCCACGGCGGCGGGAGGCGGTGTCGGCATTGTCCGCGTCAGCGGCCCGGATGCGATACCGCTGGCTAAAAGAATCTTTTTTACACAATCAAAAAAACCCTTTGAAAGTCACCGTGTTTATTACGGGACGATAAAGGACACGGCAGGCGCGGTCATAGACGAGGCAATCCTCGTCATAATGTTCGCGCCTAAAACATATACGCGGGAGGATGTCGCGGAGTTCCAGTGCCACGGCGGCGAAGAGAGCCTCAGGCGGGTTCTGGCCGCCGCAATAAAGGCCGGCGCGCGGGCAGCGGAACCAGGCGAGTTCACAAAGAGGGCATTCTTAAACGGGCGCATAGACCTTGCCCAGGCCGAGGCGGTGATGGACATGGTCTCCGCGAGCTCTGAAAGGGCGCGAGCCGCCGCGCTGGATCAGCTTTCGGGAAGGCTTTCAAACCGTATCAATATGCTTTACGATAGTATTTTAACCGAGCTGGCGGGGATAGAAGCCGCCATCGACGACCCCGAACATAAGACAGGAGACGACGGCCGCAAGGATCGTATTAACGCTATTAAGCAGGATGCCGATACGCTTTTGTCGACCTTTGAATATGGAAGGGTATGCAGGGAAGGGATTAATACCGTAATATTCGGTAAGCCCAACGTGGGAAAGTCGTCGATCCTTAATTGCCTGCTGGGGCAGGACCGGGCGATCGTTACGGAAATCCCCGGCACGACGAGGGACATCCTCAAAGAAAGTATCAGATTAAAGAACAACGGCCTTGTGCTGAACCTGACAGACACGGCAGGAATTCGGAAAACAGATGAAACGGTTGAAAGCATCGGCGTCGAGCGGGCCAGAGAAGCGGCGGCCGGGGCGGATTTGGTTCTCTGCGTCCTTGACGGAAGCGCGGAACTTTCGCGGGAGGACGAAGAAATCATAAGCCAGCTTAGGGCTTTAAACACAAAGGTCATATATGTTATAAATAAATCGGATTTGCCAAAAACCCTAGACAGCTCATGCCTGGCCGGAGCGGATATAATATGTATATCCGCAAAATACATGACGAATATTGATAGCTTGATCCGCGTTATCGAAGAACGATTTACGAGCGGAAAGGCGACGGAGGAGACCGTGCTTATCACAAGCGCACGGCACGCAGGCCTTCTTCGGGAGACCGTAAATTCACTGGAAAACGCGCGGATCGCGGCCGAACAGGATATACCCGAAGATTTCATATCGATCGACCTGACGGAAGCCTGCGGGTATCTTGCCAAAATATGCGGAAGAGACGCCGGGGAGGATTTAGTCAACAGTATATTTGATAAGTTCTGTATAGGAAAGTGATTATGGATTACGACATTATCGTGATAGGCGGCGGGCACGCGGGCTGCGAAGCGGCCCTTGCAGCGGCCCGGCTTGGCTCAAAAACCCTTCTTCTTGCGATCAGCCTGGATTCTATCGCGATGATGCCCTGCAACCCGTCGATAGGCGGCACGTCGAAGGGGCATTTAGTGCGCGAGATAGACGCCCTCGGCGGCGAGATGGGCAGGAATATAGACAAGACATATATCCAGTCAAAGATGCTTAATACCGCGAAAGGCCCGGCCGTGTATTCCCTGCGCGCCCAGGCGGACAAAGCCCGTTATTCCCGTGAAATGAAGCGAATCCTTGAGAACACGGATAATCTGCATATAAGGCAAGCCGAGGTAACGGATTTAACCGTTACCGGCGGCGCGGTGACGGCCGTGGTTACGGATATGGGCATCCAATATCAAGCAGGGGCCGTGATTATCTGCACCGGAACATACCTGAACGCCCGCTGTCTCACCGGCGAGCGCATTACGCTGACCGGGCCGAACGGAATGAAGCGCAGCGAGGCGTTATCGGACGCGCTGGGAAGACTGGGAATTAAGCTGCTGCGTTTTAAAACAGGTACGCCCGCGAGGATCGACCGCCGCTCGATAAACTTTGAGGGCCTGGATATCCAGGAGGGGGACGCGGAGCCGACGCCGTTCTCGTTCTCCAATAGCGCCGAAGACATAGGGCGTCAGCAAATCCCCTGCCATATCACATATACCAGCAGCGGCACACATGGGATAATAAAGGAAAATCTTCACAGATCCCCGATGTACAGCGGGGCTATTAAAGGCGCGCCGACGCGGTACTGCCCCTCCATCGAGGACAAGGTAGAGCGCTTCGCCGATAAAGAACGGCATCAAGTCTTTATCGAGCCCGAGGGTGAAGACACGAACGAGATGTATATACAGGGCATGTCGTCGTCACTACCCGCCGATGTGCAGCTGCGCGTATACCGTTCAATCAAGGGGCTTGAGAACTGCCATATAACCCGTGACGCTTACGCGATAGAGTATGACTGCATCGACGCGGCGTTTTTGAAATTATCCCTGGAGCATAAGGACATCAAGGGGCTTTTTTTCGCGGGGCAGATAAACGGCTCCAGCGGGTACGAAGAAGCGGCGGCTCAGGGCCTTATCGCCGGAATAAACGCCGTAAATATGCTGCGCGGTAAAGAACCGTTGATTATCCGCAGGGATGAGGGATATATTGGCGTCTTGATCGACGACCTGGTGACGAAGGGAACAAAGGAACCCTATAGAATGATGACCTCCAGGGCCGAATACCGGCTGCTGCTGCGTCAGGACAACGCCGACTTGCGCCTGAGGGAAAAGGGATACCAGGCGGGCATTGTTCCACATGGAACATATATGGAGACCGAGAAGAAGCGCAAGGATATCGCGGACGAGATAACAAGGGCGGCGGGCGTAACTGTGCCGCCAACGGAAAAGGCCAACGCCTTTTTGGCCGCCCGGAACAGCACGCCTATCAGCACAGGAATAAAACTGACCGAGCTGATAAAACGCCCAGAGCTTAACTATACGGACTTAAAGGAACTGGACGGCGGCCGCCCCGCGCTGCCCAAAGCCGTAATTGAGCAAGTCAATATCCAGCTCAAGTATGAAGGATATATTCAACGCCAGATGAAGCAGGCGGAGCAGTTCGCGAAGATGGAGTCCCTGCGTCTTCCAGAAGATTTGGACTATAATATTGAGGGGCTGCGCCTTGAGGCAAGGCAGAAGCTGAACGACGCAAGGCCGGGAAGCCTGGGGGCCGCATCGCGCATAACCGGGGTTTCCCCGGCGGATATAAGCGTACTGATGATATACCTGGAGCGCCGGCGGAGGGCGAAGGATGGAGAATGAACGCTTTACCGAGGCCCTTGTCGAAGGCGCGAAAGAGCTTAATGTATCGCTGGACGAAAAACAGGCCCGCGCTTTTCTGTTATACGCCGAGACGCTGATCGAATGGAGCGGGCGGATGAACTTGACCGCGCTGAAGGATATGGAAGGTATACTGCATAAGCACTTCCTGGACAGCCTTACGGCGGTTCCGTATATTCAAGACGGAATGACGGTTGCGGATGTAGGCTCCGGCGCGGGTTTTCCCGGCATACCGATAAAGATTGCGATGCCCGGGGTACGCCTTACCCTTATGGACTCCACAAAGAAGAAACTGGTTTTCTTGGATCATATGATAGATTTACTCCAATTGGATAATACTAAGACCGTTCACTGCAGGGCGGAGGATGCGGGGAGAGACCCCGCGCACAGGGAGCGGTACAGCGCCGCAGTTTCAAGGGCGGTTGGACGAATGGATTTATTGGCGGAGTATTGCGTTCCGCTGGTTAAGCCCGGCGGCGTCTTCATCGCGATGAAAGGCCCGAACGCCCAAGAGGAGCTAGCGGACGCGGTGGAGCTGATAGAGAGATTGGGAGGGCGTATCGGCTACTGCGATTATACCGTGATTAAGTCCCCAATCAATCAGGATATGATAGAGAGGCAGCTTATTATTATAGAAAAATATCGCCAAACCCCGGCAAAATACCCAAGAACATCGCCGGAGCTGGCCAAAATCCACAAAAAAGGCTAGAAACCTTGTTATCCCGGCTCATAATTTGTCACTAAAAAAATATTCACAAACAGGAAAAAAATGGTATTATTACCCTGCAGGAAATATTTCCAAAGGGAGTGAGCCTATGAGCGAGGAATTGACGGCCCGCAGACTTATTGAAGGCGGAGAGGTAGTATATTTGCCGGTGGACAAGATATCGCCAAGCCCGCACCAGCCGCGCAGGATGTTTCAAAAGGAGAGCATAGAGGAGCTGGCGGGCTCGATAAGGGAATACGGGGTAATGCAGCCCGTAACCGTCAGGATGATAAATGGCTCCTTTTACGAGCTGGTAGCGGGCGAGCGGCGCCTCAGGGCGTCCAAGCTGGCGGGGCTTCCAGATATCCCCGCGGTCGTTGTGCAGATAAGCGATAAGGAAAGCGCGATGATGGCGCTGATAGAGAACCTTCAAAGGGAAAACCTGAACTTCTTTGACGAAGCCGAGGGCCTGAAGAGCCTTACCGACGATTACGGGTTTACCCAAGAGGAAGTGGCGCGGAAAATCGGCAAAAACCAGTCGACCGTTGCGAACAAGATACGGATACTGCGCATTCCGCGGGAAATACAGCGAATTATTCTGGAGAGCGATTTAACGGAGCGTCACGCAAGGGCGCTTCTGAGCATCCCAAAAGGGGATACAAACCTGATGTACGCGGTGCTTAAAAAGGTCATCGCCGCGGGCCTTACGGTTAAAGAAACGGAGAACCTTATCGCGAATCTTCTATCGGCCAGGGGCGAGACGAAAGAGAAGCCGGAAGGGATAGAGCGTCAAAAGGTAAAACGCTATTTCCGCGACATAAAGATTTTGAAGAATACGATTGAGCAGGCCGTTATGGTTATGAACAGCTCGGGAGTAGAAACGGAATATGATATAGAGGAGCGCGACGACGGTTGTTTTATAAGCATTTTGGTGTCGTATACATAAGTAATCCGCTATGGTAAGCTGCGTATGGGCTGCCGGAGACGAAATTGATACGGCGAAACGGATAATGGAAGAAGCCTTGCCGGGAGAACTGGAACGCCTCGGGGAAGGTCTTTTTCTGCTTGCGTATGAAAATAACGAACCTGTAGGAGCGGGCTTTTTCGCTGTGCCTGCCGGGGAAGAAGCGCCAATGCTTGGCCCTGTTGCGGTGAAGGATGGATACAGAGGGCGGGGCCTCGGCGGCCTTATAACGCGAATGCTTATCCGCGCCGCTTATGACAAAGGTTATAATAAACAGCGGGTGCGCACGGCGGAGGGAACGGAAGGATTCTTTATAAAGCTGGGCTTTAAAATGACCGATGGTCGGATAATGGAGCGGCAAGGCGATATAACGGGCGATTGTGAGTAATACGACAGGAGGGGTATAATTATAGACGCGTGGTGGTTCAACAATAAACAGTCGGAGACGGATATACTGCAGCCGCATTTCTTCAAGCCAAAGACGCATTTCGGCCTGTATGCCGAGATGGGCGGGTTTAAACATCCGATTACGGTCCGCGTGACCGCGTTCACAGGGGGTAATGAGGTATACAAAAACGAGTTTATTGCGGACGAGAAAAGCGCGGATATACGACCCAGCCCCGGAACGGTTCTGTTCGTGGTTCCCGTTGAGGTTATAGATATCACACCGGATCGCCTCTTAGTTGAAATAAGCGCGGGCAATGAATTGATTGAATGTAAGGAGATAAATTGCGAATACGTAACCATTTCGGGCAATATAACCAATTTTGAAGGAAAACCGTTCAGAGCGGCGGTAATTCTGTCGCGTTACGGTTTTATCGGCTTTGAAACCGGAATGGGCATATGGAGCGGAGCGGACGGGAGTTATAAAATAACCGTTCCTAAAGGGCTGTATAATACGATGTACGCTGACGACGACTCATACCAAAAGACATCCCTTGAAAATTGGGGATGGCATATGATACTTGACCGGGACGAAAGACACGACTTAAAAATAGGCAACAGCGAGGTTTACTCATTATGCGCGTGGCCGAACAACGGCGGGTTCGCCACGCTGTTCGCGTATTTCAGGCCGATGACGCTGCCGCTGGCCCTTAACCCGGTTAAATACCCATTGGATATAAACGGAAAGAGCTTCCCTGTGACCGACATATGCCCCGAGCTTTCATTAAACGGCGTGCGCGCTTGGCTTAACGGCCGCGAGCTGGAAATCATATCCCTGCAAAAGCTCATTGAAACCGGCCCGGACATGTCTATGCCCGGATATGTTTTACAGGCGGCGAGGGGGAATGTTGCGGTAGGAAAGCAAACCCTTATCGTTGAATACGATGAGGAATTCACAAATGTCGGCGGTGAACGCGTTCACGCGGCGAGCCAGGGAAGAACCCAGTTTTTCTTTAAAGATATAATGGCGAGGGCAATACAATAAAATACTTTTTTAGTCCAGCCCCTCATATATTGCTATAGGGAGGGGATAGCGTTGACCGAATTTCTTGGCCTGATAACCCAGCTGCTGCTGATAACATGCGTACAGATGTTTTCAGAGATGTTTATAGACGCCGATAAACGGCCTTATCTCTCAAAGATAGCCAATATAGCCTGTTACGCAGCGGGGGTCTATTTCGTCGTTCAATTTGTGTTCGGCAGCATGATGACGGAGGTAATGTCAGTATTCAATTCAGTATTTTAAACCATTTATATTGAAAGATTGACAAAATTGCCGTTTGTGGGTATACTCTTAAAAGAAAAAATCCAATTAAACGGTGAGATAATGGACTACAGAGAAGAAATAGCGCGTATAATCAGCGAAGCGGCGGAGATTGAAGCGAGTGAGGTAATGGCCGCGATAGGAATACCGGACGATATGGCCCACGGAAATTTTGACTTCCCCTGCCACAGGCTCGCGAAAACCATGAGGAAACCGCCCGCGGCGATAGCGGAAGATTTAAAGAGCCGTATCGTCCTAACGCAGGCTTTTGAGGAAGTAAAGGCTGAAGGCCCGTATCTTAATTTCTTCATTAATAAGGCGGAATACGCTGAATCTGTTCTATCAATGATATTGGGGAAGGGCGCAAGATACGGCGAAAGCGATGATGGCAGCGGTAAAACCGTTGTTATCGACTATTCATCCCCCAACGTGACGCATGAGTTTCATATCGGGCATCTCTTTTCCGCAGTAATAGGCGCTGCGATTTATCGGATATATGATTTTCTTGGATATAAAACCGTTGGGATAAACTATATCGGGGACTGGGGAACCCAGTTCGGCAAACTGCTTTACGCCTATAGCGCGTGGAGCTCACGTGAGAAATTGGAAGCGGGCGGTCTGGATGAGCTTACGCGGGTATATGTAAAATACCACGAAGAAGAATCGAATAACCCCGAACTGAAAGAAAGCGCGAGGGCCTGGCTTGTTCGCCTGGAGAACGGCGACGCCGAAGCCGTGGAGTTGTGGAAATGGTTCTGCAAGATATGCCTAGACAAGATGGAGATAATCTATAAACGCCTGGGCATCACGTTTGATTCCTACCGGGGAGAGAGCTATTACGAGGATAAGATGCAGGCGGTTGTGGACGAGCTGTTCGCCAAAAACCTGATGGAAGAGAGCGAAGGCGCGCAGATCGTCAACCTTGAGGCATACAAAATGCCGCCCTGCCTGATTCTGCGGAGCGACGGAGGAACGCTGTACCCAACGCGGGATATCGCTTCGGCCTTTGACCGCAAGCGCACTTATGACTTTTATAAATCCCTTTATGTTACCGACATGCGGCAGAATCTGCACTTTGCCCAGTTCTTTAAGGTACTTGAGCTGATGGGGTATGACTGGGCGAAGGACATGCGGCATATTCCTTACGGCGTTCTTTCGCTGGAAAACGGGCCGCTTCAGTCAAGGAAGGGCAATACCATCCTCCTGAAGGACGTTTTTGACGAGGCCGCCAGGCTCATCCTTGAGGTTATTAATGAAAAGAACGCGGAGCTTGAGAATAAAGAAAGCGTGGCAGAGGATGTAGGCGTAGGCGCTGTCGTTTTCGGGGTGCTGTATACGTCAAGGATAAAAGACTTGGTATTTTCGTGGGAGAAAGCCCTTAACTTCGACGGGGAGACCGGCCCTTATGTTCAGTATACCCACGCCAGGGCGACAAGCGTTCTTTCAAAGGGTGGCCTGATAATTGACGGCGGTATGGAAGTCAATTTCTCTAAGCTGACAGACCCGGCGGCGCAGGAGCTTATTAAGGCCCTGGATATTTACCCGTCGAAGATAAAGGAAGCGGCGGAGAAGTACGAGCCGTTTATACTTGCCAGGGCTTTGGTCGCTATAGCTCAGGGGTACAATAAGTTCTACAATGTTAATATTATCCTGACGTCGGATGAGGATATAAAGAGAGCCAGACTGGCATTGACAAAATGCGTGAAGGATACTTTGAAGTCCGGGCTTGGGCTGCTGGGAATAAAGGCGCCGGAAAAGATGTAAATGTTATATATTTCTATAAACTTTCATTAAGCTCTTTTCGTATGTATCATCAAATCAGCGATACAAACTAGATCGCGGAAAACATACGTAAGGAGCGTTTTTTATGAGATGTGTAAATCATGGAGAAAGAGAAGCCGTCGCGAATTGCAGCCACTGCGGAAGGGATTTCTGCGCGGAATGCCTGGTTGACGTTCACGGCCGCCCGCTGTGTAAAGAATGTGTGGCGGTACTTGCGGGAAAGTCGCACAGAGCGCCGGCGTACCCCTATCACGGCGGCTATCGCGAAAGAGTTAAAATGCCCAGCAAGTTCCTGCTCTTCATCCTTAGCGCCTTGCCCGGGCTAGGGTACATGTACCTGGGCCTCATCAAACGGGGGCTGCTGGTTATGGCGGCGTTCTTCCTGAATATCTACCTGATGGCGCAGTTTGAGATTCCAATGCTGGCCTTCGTGATCCCGATCATCTTCTTCGCCTCGTTCTTTGACGGGTTTAAAATACTTCGCCAGATCCGCGAGGGCCAAACAGTAGAAGATACCGTAGAGGATTTACTGGGTTTCGTAAGTAAGCACAAGGTCATCATCTTCGGCGCTCTCGCGGTTGTCATAAGCCTGGGAGTGTTGAACAACATGCTATATTGGAGCTTCGGCCGCGTTTCACCCCTTATTACTCTGCTAGTAATCATCGCCGTAGCCGGATACTTCTTCTTCATAAGAGGCGGAAAGCATCTTCCGCGCCGCGACTACCGATACGAGGATAAGAAAGACGATTACAGCAATCGCGAGAATAATCAACAGTAGATAACGATAATGAATTGTTCCACGTGGAACAATGTGGATGAACCCTCTTTAAATAGGGGGTTCATCTTTTTATTGCCCGGAAATAAATCATATGATATAATGAGGCTTGTGCGAAAGAGGGCGGTTCTGTGGGCAGGGTTATAGCGATTGCGAATCAAAAAGGCGGCGTGGGCAAAACTACCACGACTGTTAATCTTTCCGCGTGCCTTGCTCAGATGGGTAAAAAGGTTCTCGCGGTGGATATGGACCCCCAGGGGAACACTACAAGCGGTTTCGGCGTGGATAAAAAGAACATCGGGCAGACAATATATAATGTGCTTCTTGGGGAGGCTTTTATCACCGACGTATTGCGGGACACCTGTGTGCCGGGTTTAAAGCTGGCCCCTGCCGATATTGAACTGGCCGGGGCCGAGATCGAATTGATTCAGTTAGACAAAAGGGAGTATATACTGCGTGAAATCCTGCGGGACATACGGTTTTTATATGAATATATAATTATAGACTGTCCGCCGTCGCTCAATATCCTTACGATAAACGCACTCAGCGCGGCGGATACGGTGCTGGTGCCGCTGCAATGCGAGTTCTTCGCGCTTGAGGGGCTGACGCAGCTTATGAGGACGGTGGAGCTGGTAAAAAAGCGCTTGAACGATACATTGAAAGTGGAAGGGATAGCGCTTACGATGTATGACGGGCGGACGAACCTGTCTCTCCAGGTGGTGGACGAGGTGAAGCGCTTTGTCCCGCCTGAGGTGTATAAATGTATTATACCGCGTAACGTGCGTTTGAGTGAGGCGCCGAGCCACGGCCTGCCGATAACGCTGTACGATAAAACATCGAAAGGCGCGGAGGGTTATATGGCCCTTGCCGAGATGGTTGCGGCCAGTGAGGTATAGATTTATTGATATAGAGGTAATTGAGGTGATGAAATGGCGGT
>JAISVU010000262.1 GCA_031271375.1 Clostridiales bacterium
TCCTTATAAGACTGGCGATCCAGTACGCCATCTTCCACGTTGTGCGCGGCTTCTATGCCCAGGGCCTTTTGGCAGTCTTCCTCGTTGGCGATAACGACATCCACGTATTTAACCAGTTCTTTCATAACCTCCGGCGCGGTTTTACCGTATTTCCAGAGCTTTCCCCGGTAATTAAGGTCGCAGCTTACCGTAAGGTTCATTGATTTCGCGGCTTTTACGGCCTCGATCGAGGCGTCCGCCGCGCTCTGGCTCAGCGACGGGGTGATGCCCGTTATATGGAACCAGTCTGCGCCTTCCAGGGCCGTCTTCCAGTCGATATCCCCCGGTTTTACTTTGGATATCAGCGATCCGTCCCGGTCGTATACCACATTTGAGGGCCGCTGGTTTGAGCCGGTCTCAAGGAAGTATATCCCAAGACGCCCCTCTTTTCGCGGCGCATGGCTTACGTCCACGCCGAAACGCATAAGCTCTCCCACACAGGCGTCCCCGATATCGTTATTCGGCAGTACCGAGATATACCTGGCCCCAAGCCCGAAACGCGCCGCAGAGACGGCCACGTTGGCTTCGCCCCCGCCGAATGTGGCTTCCAGCACCGGCGACTGGAACAGCCTCTCGAACCCCGGCGATTTAAGCCGGAGCATTATCTCGCCGAACGTGGCGACGGTTTTTTTGCTCATTTATTATCCCTCCTACTGTCTCACCAGATTATTAAACTTCACATAATTCCCGATAAACGCCAGCTCCACCGTCCCCGTAGGGCCGTTGCGCTGCTTGGCGATAATCAGCTCGGCTATACCGCGTTTCTCCGTATCGGGATAATAATACTCGTCGCGGTAGATGAACGCAACCACGTCGGCGTCCTGCTCAATAGCGCCGGACTCGCGGAGGTCGGACAATATGGGCCTGTGATCCGCCCGCTGTTCACAGGCGCGGCTTAACTGCGCCAGCGCGATGACCGGGGCTTCCATCTCCCGCGCTATGGATTTTAATGACCGTGATATCTCCGATATCTCCTGCTGGCGGGATTCCGCCCTTTTGCTGCCGTTCATCAGTTGAAGATAGTCCACTACGATAAGCCCCAGTCCCTTTTCCAGCTTGAGCCTGCGGCATTTAGCCCGCAGCTCGGGAACCGTTATGCCCGGGGAGTCGTCCAGGTACAGCGGGGCCTCCGAGATTGGGCCGAGCGCCCGTACAATATTAGCCCAGTCGTCCGGGTCCAGTTCGCCCGTCCGCAGGCGCTGGGCCTCCACATGCGCCTCTGAGCACAATACCCTGCTGACCAGCTCCGACCGCGACATCTCCAGGCTGAAATACGCCGTAGGGATTTTATTGCGGATCGCAGCGTTCTGGGCGATGTTCAGGCCCAGGACGGACTTCCCCATAGACGGCCTCGCGGCCACCAATATAAGGTTCGACGGGTGCAGACCCGCCGTCTTCATATCGAAGTCCAGGAACCCGGTGGGTATGCCGGTTATCTTTTGTCCGTTCTTATATATATCCTCGATCTCCTGTATAGATATCGAGAGGGCGTCGCGGATATGGATGAAGTCTGAGATATTGCGCCGCTGGGCGATGTCGAAGATGCTTTTCTCGGCGTATTCCAGTATGTTATCCGCCTCGTCGGCTGCTTCGAAGCTCTTAGCCGCAATATCGCCCGAGGTTTTGATAAGCCGCCTGAGCATAGCCTTGTCCCGTATCAGCTTGGCGTAAAAACGGATGTTTGCGCTGGATGTGACATTCGCGACAAGGCTTGCGATAACCTCGCCCCCGCCGACGCGTTCAAAGACGCCCAGCTTCTCCAGCTCGTTCTTGAGGGTTACGGTATCCACGGGGCCGCCGGATGTGAAAATCCCGATCATCGCCTCGAAGATCACACGGTAATCGGGACGGTAAAAATCCTCGGCCATCAGCAGCTCGTGGGCTGTGATAACCGCCTCTTTATCAAAGAGCATGGAACCAAGCACCGCAAGCTCGGCTTCGGCGCTGTGGGGCGGCACGCGCCGCAGGGCGTTTTCGTTGTTTAAATTAGGGTTATCCATTTATTATTATCAAAGAGTATCTTACTCCACTTCTATAGTAATCTTCGCGGTGGTGCCTTCGAAGAGCTTAACCTCGACGACCCTCCGGCCAACGGTCTTTATCGCTTCGTCCAGCGTAATCTTCCTGCGGTCAATCTGCAGCCCTTCCTGCTCTGTCAGGGCCTGGGCGATCTCCTTGCTGGTAACGGAGCCGAAGAGCTTGCCGTTTTCGCCCTTCTTGACCGCGATTTTAATAACCTTGCCTTCCAAGTCCTTCTTCAACTTCGCGGCGTTTTCGATTTCCGTTTTTCTCTTGTGCGCGACGGCGTTTTTTTGGGCCTCAAGACGGGCAAGGTTGTCCTTCGACGCCTCGATGGCCAGCTTTTTAGGGAACAGGAAATTCCGCGCGTGGCCGTCCGCCGCGTCGATGATCTGGTCTTTTTTACCCACGCCTTTGATGTCTTCCAGCAGTATGACCTTCATAACCGTGCTCCTTTCTGTTGCTACAGGCTTATATCTTATCTTATATCACGCTACCGTCTTCCCGTAATCTATTATTGTCACCTCATTTATACTTTGTTCGACGGACTTCGTTATCTCTTCCAAGTGTTTGATGACATCCCCTGTATACATAACCTCATTGCATTCCGTGCATTTATAGTATATGCTGCTCCAGCATCCCCATAACCCGCTCTTTAGCCGCTTTTACCGTCGTCCCTGCCAGCGTCGCCGCCGCCATTGTTTGATGCCCGCCGCCGCCCAGCTTTTCCATGATTGTCTGAACATTTACCTTGCCCAGGCTCCTGGCGCTTACGTAAACGGCGTTCTCGTCCTCAAGCCGGCAAAACGCGAACGAAGCGCAGACACCCGCCGCGCTTAACAGCTCGTCTGCGGCCCTGGCCGACGCCTGGACAGGGTTCCCCGCCTTTGAGCACACCGCGAACGCCGCGCCGTTAATGATGACCGCCCCCGCGACTGCCTTTGCCGTCGCCGCGACGTCCTCAAAGCTCTCCTGAAGGTATTTCCTCACCCTGGCGCTGTCGGCTCCGCCGCGCTTGAGATAAGCGGCGGCTTCAAACGTCTTCACCCCTGCTTTCTGCGTAAAGTTCTTTGTATCCACTGTGATGCCCGCAAGCATTAAATCCGCTTCCGCCTGGGCAAAACGTATGTTGCCGGAGTATGTCATCATCCCGCAGATCAATTCGCATACCGACGACGCGTGAGGCTCTTGGTATGTCAGCGTCGCCCCGGCGATAAAGTCCGCCGCGAGCCTGTGATGATCCAGGATTACCAGCCTTGCGGCTTTTTCCAAAATGCGCTGGCTCTGCACCTGGCCTGGCCTGTTTGCGTCAACCAGAACAACGAGGCTGCCCTCGCCGATCAGGCCCAGGGCTTTCTCTTCGTTTATAATTATCCCTTCGTAACCGGTTTCTTTAACAAGTTTGTCATATATCTGCCCGATACCCGGGTTTATTTCGTCCATCAGGATATAGCACTCGCGGTTCTTCCGCTCCGCCAGTTTCTTTACGCCTACGGCCGCCCCCAGGCAGTCCATGTCCATACGCTTGTGGCCCATGATAATCACGTTGGAGGATTCGGCAAAAAGCTCGTTAAGGGCGTAGAGCTTCACGCGGGCCTTGACCGCGTCGTTCTGCGGTATTTCCGGGGTATCGCCCCCGTAGAACAGGTACTTGTCCCCGTCCTTCACTAGCGCTTGGCCGCCGCCGCGCCCCAGCGCCAGGTCTATCGCGGCCCGCGCGTTATCCATGTTATGCGCGAGGCTTAGGCCGCCGGTGCCGACGCCAATGCTCAGGGTTATCGGTATCTTGTTGCCGATGTCAATCTCGCGTATGGCGGAGAGTATCGCGAAACGCCCCGCTTTAAGAGCCTCCAGCTTATCCTCCGTGAGGATCATTAAATACTTGTCCTTCTCGAAACGCCGCAGAATCGCGGAAGACTGCTTCGCGGCAAGGCCTAGCTTACGCTCGATCAAAGCCGGCAGAACAGGGCGGCGTATCTCCTCCACGGTCTCAATGACTTCGTCGTAGTTATCCACAAAGATCAGCATAACGGCTACGGTTCCGAAGATACCCGCGTCGCCCGCCCTGCCTTCCAGCGGCACGAACATAGCCGCAGTGAAAGCCTTGCCCGCTGTCTCCATAGGGATATCTCTAGTAATGACAAGATACGTTTTTTCCTTTACGTCCAGAATTTGAAGCGGCAGCCCGGCATAATCCGGTACCGCCGCTTCAACCGGCAGATTTTCCCTGTCTGCGACAATTTCCGACAGGAACCCCGACGCGGCTGCCACATTCCTGCCGTCCAGCACAAGCGTTGGAAGCACAGGCAAAGAATTTTTCAGGAGCCGCGTTATTTTAAGATGTTCCCTAGTCATAAGACGTTAATTTATCCTTTATTTGTCTTTCTCCAGCTCTTTCTTGCGATACTCCACAACCTTCGCCGCCACATCGGCAGGGGCTTCCTCGTAGCGGTTGAACGCCATCGTGAACGAACCGCGGCCTTGGGTCATCGATCGCAGATCCAGCGTGTACTTAAACATCTCGGACATCGGCGCTTCGGCGGAGATAACCTGCTTCCCGTTGCTCATGCTCATGCCGAGGACGCGGCCGCGCCGCTTGTTCATATCGCCCATGATATCGCCGGTATACGCGTCCGGAACCGTTACCTCCACGGAAGCGATGGGCTCCAGCAATATGGGCTTCGCTTTCATAAAGCCCTCTTTAAACGCGATGGACGTGGCCAGCTTGAACGACATTTCGTTGGAGTCCACCTGATGGTAAGAACCATCGGTAAGGGTGGCCTTCAGGCCTACCACAGGATAACCCGCTATCGGGCCCACCTTGCAGCATTCCTGCACGCCCTTTTCAACGGCGGGGAAGTAGTTGCGCGGCACCGAACCGCCGAATACCCGCTCCTCAAAGACATAAGCCGTCGTCATATCGCCGGAGGGCTCGAACTCCATCAACACGTCGCCGTACTGCCCATGCCCGCCGGACTGCTTCTTGTGCTTCCCGCGCTGCTCCACCTTGCCCTTAATCGTCTCGCGGTAAGGCACGACGACCGGGGCCAGTTCCACTTCCAGCTTGAACTTATTCTTGAGCTTGTTCGTCACTACGTCGATATGGCTGTCGCCAATGCCGGAGACGACGGACTGCTTTGTCTCGGGGTCTATCTTGAAGGCCACGGTCTTATCCTCGTCAACCACGCGGGAGAGGGCCTGGGATATCTTGTCCTCGTCGCCTTTATTCTTTGGCATTATGCTCATTGAATACAGCGGTTCGCTGAAATTAATGCCTTCCATTATTATCAGGTTGTCCTTAGTGCTGAGGGTGTCCTGCGTAGACGTGTTGCCCAGCTTAACTGTCGCGCCGATATCACCGGCGTGGAGCTCCTCGACCTCGATTTGCTCCTTGCCACGCATTACGTATAGATGGCCAATCTTTTCCGCGTACTCATTATTAACGTTATACATCGGCGTATCGCGCTTGAGCACGCCGGAATAGACGCGGAAGATCGAGAAACGCCCGAACGAATCCACGATCGTCTTAAAAACAAAGGCCGAGAATGGGCCGCTCTCGTCGGCTTTGAGCGTAACCTCGTCGCCGGTCTTAGGGTTCTTGCCCTTTACCTCGGTATTTAACTCCGACGCGGGAGGCACGAATGTTACGATATTGTTCAACAGCTCGTCAACGCCGATGGCAAGCGAGGCCGCCCCGCAGAAGACGGGCGTGACGGACCGGTCCTTCAAACCGTTCTTTACGCCGCTCTCGATCTCCGCCGCTTCAAAGGGCTCTTCCTCGAAGAATTTTTCCATCAGCGCTTCGTCGGTCTCGGCGACGGCTTCCTCCAGCATGTGGCGGATATTCTCTACCTCGTCGGTAAGGCCGCTTGGTATTTGAATAGCCTGGGGCTTGCCGCCCTCGTACTTAACGCCCTCTTTTTTAACGACGTTGACAAAGCCTGTGAACTTGCCGCCGTCCTTTATCGGCACCTGCATCGGCGCGACGCTGGCCCCGAACTTATCCTTGAGCCCTTCGACGACGGCGTCGAAATTGGCGTTCTCGTCGTCCATGTTATTTATAAAAACCATTACGGGGATGTTTCGCTCTTTCACGAAGTCCCAGGCCTTCTCCGCGCCTACCTCGACGCCGGATTTGCCCGAAATCACGATAACTGCGGCATCCGCAACCCTGAGGGCCTGTTGAACCTCCCCGACGAAGTCGAAGTATCCGGGGGTATCGATGAAGTTAATCTTGGTGTTCTGCCATTCCACGGGGATTAAGGAGGCGCTTATCGAAACATGACGCTTTTTTTCATCGTCGTCGTAGTCGCTGACGGTGTTGCCCTCGTCAACCTTGCCCATCCGGCTGGTGACGCCCGAAACAAACAGAGCGGCTTCACTCAGCGTCGTCTTGCCGCTGCCGCTGTGCCCCAATATAACAACGTTCCTTATCTGTGCGCTTTCGTAGATTTTCATCCTTGGCCTCCTTGAATAATTCCAGAATATTGTGTTTTTATTGTATCAGTTAATGGGCGGTGCGTCAATAAAAACCTTAAATGACGCTATTCCAGCGTCAGCAGCGATGGGTAATAAAGCCCGTAATGCGCGGTAAGAACCAGCTCCAGCTCCAGCATCCGCGTGAACAGCAGCACCCTCGTCTCCGCCGCCTTCCCCCGCTCCTCGGTAAACGGGTGCTCGGTTATCGTATTGTTGTCAATCTTCATGCTGTCCCCGGTGAACATATACTTGCCGTCCAGTATATAGGACATCGAACCGGCAGTGTAGCCGGGGGACTTGATGCAGGTTACGTTATGCCCGCCTAAAGACATCTCCTGCCAATCACTCAATGGGATTAGATCGGTCAGGCGCACGCTGTCCGGCAGCGAATGGCTGCTGCTGGTCAGCTCGTCCTCGCTGATGTAAATCTTCGCGTTGGCAAAGAGCGGCAGCGCCCCCACATGGTCATAATGCGCGTGGGTCAACAGCACATGCGAAACGTCCGCCGGGTCCATCCCGGCGTCGTTAAAAGCCTTTTCCACGTCCTTCAAATCCGTGCTGGCGTCGATTACGATATATTCCTCGCCGGACGGGATAATAAACAGGTTGTTCCGGCTGTTCCTTACCGCGTATATGTCCGTGTCTTCAACAGGCCCGGTGGCGGCGGGGCTCATCGCAATAAACGGCGCGAGGATAAACAGCGCGGCCGCAAGCAAGACGATAACCGCCGAAGGGATGATTATAAACAATAACCGTTTATGCTTTTTCATAGCTGCCACCTCTTACTTGCTTCATTCATCTTTAAGCCGCTCGCTGATCCGTTTAAGCAGATCGGTTATAGCCTCGGCCTTTCGCAGGTCTGACGATACTATGCTGTCATTCTGTTCTGGATTCTTAATATTCTGTTGAATCTTTGCCATTTCGCCGCTTAGGAGACACAAATCCCGGATTCCCGCATAAAACTCCGGGTTTTCCGAGGCGTCCGCATCAATATGCTTAAGCACCCCGCCGAGTATCTCGGCCATTTTTTTATATTCCATACGTTCCAGATAGAACATAACCATCAGCAGCGCATCCCTTGTGTACTCCGCGCAGCCGCGCCCCATAAGCGAGCCTTTTATCCGCAGCGCTTTGTTCATCACGGTTATTGCTTTGCCTGTGTTCCCCAGTTCGTTGTATCCCAGGGCTATCGCTTTAAGGCTGTTGGCGAAATACAGATGGTTGCCCCCTATCGCCTTTTCCATTATTGCGATGGTCTTTAGCCGCAAACCCAAAGATTTCTTCATGTTGCCCAGTTTTTCATACACTTCGGCGGCGGCGCCCAGCGCGCCTGCGTAATATATATGGTTCTCCGAGTAGGTTTTCTTTAGCAAGAGCGCCGCTTTGTCGAAGGATTTCGCGGCTTCGTCCAATCTGTCCGTTCTGCTGAGGTATCCCCCGTAGTACATAAGCCCCGAAATGTATTCTTCTGTCTGCGCCCCCGCAACGCGCTCCGTCACCGACAAGGCCTCGGTGAAGCAGCGATCCGCTTTCTCCTTGTTTTCCATTGCTTCGTGGCAGTATCCGCAAGCGTTGATGCTGTCGGCAAGGTCTAGGGTTTCCGGGCGCTGCCTTCTGCGTTCCAGCGCTTCGGTATGCTTCTTCAGCGCCTTTTTATACTGCCCCGCGTCGAAGAGACTGCTTGCATAGTTATACAGCGCGTCCACCGCGTCGGGATGTTCCCTTCCCAATATCCGCTTAACAATGTCCTCCGCCATAACATAGAAGTCCATCGCCGTCTTATGCTCGCCGTTTCTACCATATAGCACCCCGAGGTTTGTCAGGCGCTTTGCGTAATCCAGGCCCTTGCCCGAGACAGTCTCAACTACACGCATGGAATCCGCGTACAGGTCGATCGCACGGTTGAGCCTTCCCGTTTCCTCATATACAATCGCCAGGTTATACAGATCGTCGGCGAAGTTCATCGACTCCGTGTTCTTATTCTTTTTATGCAGCTGGATGAGTTTTTCTCCGATATATACGCATTTCCCGTACTCGCCGGCGCGGTGGCGGGCGGTCAGTTTCGTCCTAAGCGTTCGTACCTCGTCGTAATAAAACATAACGCGCCTTCTTTCATGCTAATTTTCTTCACTAAGCAAAGTAAAGGCCTTGCTTATAACCCCGGATGAATACCCCCGCCGCGCAAGGAACCCATAGAGCCTGTTCCTGTCCGCGAAATCCAAATCATCCGGGTCAAGCCCCTGCCGCTCCATCCTGTTTTTCAAGAGCTCAACCGCGCCTTCCAGTTCGGGGTCATATTCCTCTCCGTCCCCTCCGGCGTTGCGGACTTCAAGCAGATAATCCTCTACGGCCCGTTCCGCTGTGTCCCCGTCTATACCCTTACCCTTCAAATCGAAAACGATACGCGACTTCCCGTGCTTTTTACGTTCCATTGCCTGTTCCGCGTAATCCTTTGCCATTGAGTAATCGTTTATATAACCGCGGCTCTCCATTTCCCGCGCCGCCGCGCAGGCTGTTTCCTGGCTGAAACCCGCCTGGGTGAGCTTATCGACCATGCCGCTGCGGCTGCGCGGGCCGTATGCCAACACTTTCAAGGCCCTAAGACAAGCCTTTTTGAACAGTTCGTCCGGGCCGTCGGCGCTGTGATTCATTCGTCATCCCCGTTATCATAATATCCGCCGCCGGCTTCATTTGCCTCTGCCGTCCCCGCCGCTCCGTCCTGAGCCGGGCTCTGTTTGGACGGTTTGGCCTTGCCCTTATTCTTCCCTGATTTGGAAACCTCGTAGACTACCAGTTCCCTCGGGCTCACATTTCTAATCTCCGTCAGCGTCTTCATCCCGTTCTTCGCCCGCACGGCGTTCTCTATTTCTTCGCAGACCGTCGGGTTTTCTTTAAGGAATTTCTTCGCGGCGTCCCTGCCCTGGCCCAAACGATAATCATTATATGAATACCACGAGCCGCTCTTGTTCACTATTTCCTGATCAACGCCCACATCCAGCATATCGCCCTCATAAGAGATGCCCTCGCCGAAGATAACGTCCACTACTACGCTTTTAAACGGCGGGGCTAGCTTATTCTTCGCTACTTTAACACGGACGCGGTTCCCGATCTGCCTGTCGCCGGATTTTATAACCCCGGTGTCGCCGGACTCTTTACGGATATCAAGGCGCATTGAGGCGTAGAACTTCAAAGCCCGGCCCCCGGTCGTGGTTTCCCCGCCGCCGTATGACGTTATATTCGCCCTCAGCTGGTTCGTGAATATGATAGTCGTTCCAAATATACCGCAGCGCGAGGTGAGCTTTCTCAGCGCCTGGGACATAAGCCTGGCCTGTACGCCCATCGTTGCCTGGCCCATCTCGCCGTCTATCTCAGCCCTGGGAACCAGCGCCGCAACGGAGTCGATAACGATAAGATCCACCGCTCCCGAACGCACCATTTCCTCGGCTATGTCCAGCCCCTGCTCGCCGCTGTCCGGCTGGGATATGTAGAGGTCGTCGATATTCACACCCAGCTTCTTCGCGTAAACGGGATCCAGCGCGTGTTCCGCGTCAATAAAGGCGCACACGCCCTTCATGCGCTGCATTTCGGCCACGATATGCAGCGTCAGCGTCGTTTTCCCGCTGGATTCGGGGCCGTATATCTCAATAATCCTGCCCCTGGGTATGCCGCCTATGCCCAGTGCGAGGTCCAGGCCAAGACATCCCGTAGGAACCACATCCACCGATGTGTCGACGATCTTCTCGCCCCAGCGCATAACGGCCCTGTCGCCAAACTTTTGACCGATACGCTTCACAGCCTGGTTCAGCGCTTCAAGCCGCTCCTTTGATATACGGGTCTCGATTTCCTGCGGGGATTCCCCGGTTCTGTTATCAATGACGTCGCTTTTTTTGTCTTTGGTCATTTTATCCCCCTGTCTGTTAAAAATCTCCACAGTATTTCCAGCGCCTTTACGGCGGCTCTGGTGCGTATGCGTTCTCTGTCGCCTCCCGTGCGGGTCTCTAAGAAGGTTAATTCATCCCCTGCGCAGAGGCCGAAATACACCAGTCCTACGGGCTTTTCCGCGCTTCCCCCGCCAGGCCCGGCTATACCCGTTATCGATATCCCCACATCGGCTCCCGATGTCCGGGCAATGCCCCGGGCCATTTCCATCGCCGTCTCGCCGCTGACCGCGCCGTATTGCTCCAGCGTCTCCGGCTTGACGCCCAAGCGGTTTATCTTGGCCCCGTTGCCGTAGGTAACGGCCCCTTCCAAGAGAACCGCCGAAGCGCCGGGAACGCCGGTAAG
>JAISVU010000362.1 GCA_031271375.1 Clostridiales bacterium
TCAAAAAATACGGGCTGCTCTCGATGCCCGTGGTTGACAAGGAACAGCGCCTTGTGGGTATCGTCACCGTAGACGATATAGTGCAGGTCATTGAGGATGAGAACACGGAAGACTTTGAAAAAATGGCCGCGCTTAACCCCTCGGACGACCCGTACCTCAGGACGGGCGTCATCCGCCTCGCAAGGAACAGGATACCCTGGCTCCTTGTGCTTATGCTCTCCGCCACGATCACGGGTACGCTGATACTCAGGTTTGAGGACGCCCTCGCCGTTCTGCCCGTGCTTATGAGCTTCATCCCGATGCTGATGGACACGGGAGGCAACGCCGGGGCCCAGGCTTCGACGCTTATCATACGCGGCATGGCGCTGGGGGAAATCCGCGTGGGCGACGTGCTGCTGGTGCTGTGGAAGGAAGTGCGCGTGGGCGTTCTGTGCGGCGCAACTTTGGGGATAGTGAACTTTGCCAGGGTCTTTTTGATGAACGGGCGCGACGCGATACTGTCGCTTACCGTAACCCTCAGCCTTATCGCCACGCTTATTATAGCCAAGAGCGTTGGATGCACGCTGCCGATACTGGCGAAGAAATTAAAGATAGACCCCGCGATAATGGCGTCGCCGATGATAACGACTATTGTTGACGCGGCGTCGTTGGTGGTTTTCTTCACCGTGTCGAGGGTATTGCTGGGTATATAAAAATATGGGAGTTGATATCTTGCAGGTAAGGCATATAAGGCCCGAGGAAAAGGTCATAGCGGATATGTTAATGAACAGGGTGTTCGTAACGTCCGGGGGCAAGGATTATACGGACTGGCTCAACGACCCTATGAAGGACACCGAAGGTTATGAGAACTACTGGGGCTGCTTCGACGGCAAGGGGACGATGGCGTCCGCGTTTATCGTCCACCCGTATCAAATGCGCTTTGACGGGCATGTAACCGGGATGGGCGGTATAGGCGGCGTCGCCACGTCCCCTGAAAGCAGGGGAGGCGGGCATATCCGCGCAATGTTTGAAAACGCAATGCGGGAGATGTATGACAGAGGTATGGTGTTTTCATACCTCTACCCGTTCTCCCATGTATTCTACCGTAAGTTTGGGTACGAGCTGTGCTGCGTCGTTAATGAAGCCGTTGTTGCGCTGAAGGAGCTTGCGGCCTATCCCCGTTCGGGGAAGGTCGCAATGTACAAGGGAGAGGCGGATATTAACGGGATTAAAGCCGTGTACGAGTCCTTTACCGGGAACATGAACCTCGCCATAGCGCGGGATGAAGGCGATTTTAAGCGTATACTGGACAAGGACGCGTATAAAACGAAGCAGTTTACCTACATACACAGCGGGGATAACGGCCCCGACTGTTATATAATTTATGACCACGCGGCGGAGGCCGGCGGTAATGCCGTTGCGATAAAAGAGCTGGCCTGGAGCTCCGTATCCGGTTTACACGGCATGTTATGGTTCCTTGCGGGGCTGTCCGCGCAGTTCGAGAGCCTGAAATGGTGTCCGCCGGGCAATGTCAACGCCTTCGCGCTGGTTCCCGAGTGTTACAATGTCCGTCAAAAATCGGTGATAAACGGCATGGCTAGGATTATAAACCTGGAAGCCGCGCTGGGCATGATGCGGTATCCTGCGTTCGGGAACGGGCAGATCAATATATCAGTGACGGATAAGTTCTTCCCCGCGAATACCGGCGCATACCTCCTTGAATGGGAAAACGGGCAGGGTATTGTAAAAAAACTCAACGGCGCGCAGACGGGCATTGATATGGAACTGGACGTCGAAACCGCGGCGCAGCTGCTGCTGGGGTACCTCACACCCGAGGAGGCGCTGCTCAAGGGGTCTGTAAGGATAGATGGGGATATGGGTGTTTTATCCGCCCTATTTCCGAGGAAGACGTTGTGTATTTTTGAAAAGTTCTAATTATTTAATAGGAGATTAAGAATCTGCCCGTAGAGGTTGCTGGTGTCTTCCTTCCAGTTATTGGATATCGTCAGCGCCTGCTCTTTGGAGACTACGGACAGATTTATCTCCATCAGCGTCATGTTGTCCTCATAAACGCCGCACTTAACGATATACTCGTTGCTTTCCTTATCGAAGAAATAGTTCGTGATGTTCTGAAAATCCTTTTTGGCGGTTCTATGGTTATCCGCGGCGAACTTCGTTACCTTCGTCTTTATATCGCTCGGAATGGATTTGATGAACGACTCAAGGGCCGTTACGCCCTCGTCGGTGACGGTGTAATGGGTGGAGTTATCGTTGCTGCTTTTTTCCAGGTATCCTATCTCCGTCATTTCATGGAGGTAGGTATCCAGCTGGAAATAGTTCATAGAAGCCTCATCCACCGCGAATTTGCTGATGTGGTTATACGACAGCGGAATGTCGAATTTATCGATCAGATAAAGCAGTATCAGCTTCTTCCCCAACTGATCCGCGCTCTCCTCTTCGGGCGGGAATAAATCTAACTGTGTCAACCGCCTTACCCCCTTATTATCTCTGTCAGCGCTCTGCTGCGCCTGGAAATACGGGGATATGAGTCCCCTATCCGCTCCGTAATGCTTATTACCCTTATAATCACGCCATAACCCTTGCGGCGTATACGCCTTACATTGTCCACCGTATAGGAGCGGTACAGCAGCTCGTCCCCCTGGCTCATAACCAACTCGGCGAGGTTTACCCTGTCCGTCTGCCTCCCCGGCCCTCCGCCGGGCTTGTATTCGAAGAAGGGGTTCTCCCGCCCTCCCGTGAAGAAGCTATAATCGTTTCCTTCGGGTTTATCAAATATCCGTGTTATGAACATATGCAGGGACGATAGGGCATACTCCTGCGGAACCTCCGCGTTTATCCACAGACGCGGATCATCCTCGGCCTGCAGTTTTAAAGCCAGGACGTTCGAAGGCCTTTCTTCGGAATACATCGCCAGAGAGGCCTCGCTGATTATCGCTTCCAAAGACTGAATGAACTTTTTAAGTGACGGGCCTTCCGGCAAGCCGTAATCCGCCGGGCTTGGCGGTTGTTCCGGCGAACCCTGCGGGCCTGACGGCGCCGACGCGTTCATAATCAGACTCCCCAAGCCGGTCAGCACATACTCGGAGCATGGCGCGTGGATAAGCGGCGCGGGTTCGTCCATCCCCTTTACCATGTCGCCGATGCTCTCCAGTTCCTCCTCGACATCAAATGGGATTATATACATTGGCTGGATGACGCGCAGATAATAACCCAGCGGGGTAAGGAAGCATTTGTCCAGCTCAACGCCGAGGAAGAAAGCGCCGGTCATAATCTCCGCCTGCATATTGAGCTCGGTATCCTCATTCCCCGGCCCGGAAGCGTTATCATTGCCAATGT
>JAISVU010000372.1 GCA_031271375.1 Clostridiales bacterium
AGACCCGCTTAAAGAAGCCGCCGACGACAACCACGAAGCCCAGATGTATGTAAGGGCTATGAAGTTCTCCGTCGGAGCGCAGTGGCACACGGTGGAAACAAAGATCGAGGATTTCGTATGGTATGACCTGGACGTGAACGGATGGACCGATACCGGCGAAGCGATGAAGCTGATGGCCCAGGAGTTATCCCTTGAGAAGATGGGCCAGCGCGCGCTGCCGCCCGTCATTATCCTGATAAGCGACGGGGAAGCCACCGACGATTACGAGGGCGGGATCGCCAAGCTCCTTGCCCAGCGCTGGGCGCAGAAAGCCGTCCGCATCGCCATCGCGATAGGCAGCGACGCGAATATCCCCCAGCTGACGAAGTTCTGTTCAAACCCGCAGGAGAACCCGCCGCTTGTAGCGGATAGGGCTTCCGACTTGGTGAGGTTCATTAAATGGGCGTCGGTGGAGGTTTCCAAGAGCGTGTCAAACTCCGTCATCTCTGGGGCGAACTCGTCCAGCAACGTCAATTTGCCGCCTCCGCCGCAGGCGCAGGTAACAATAGGCGGCGACGACGATGATAACGACGATGACATATTCTAGTTGGATACCCTTTGGCTCCAGCGTCCGGGGCGCTTCGCACATACGCGCCGGTAAGGAAAACCAGGACGCTTTTCTCGATTCCCTGGGCAATGAAAAGATTCCTTCTGTCATAGCAGTTTCAGACGGCCACGGCGGGAATAAATACATACGAAGCGCCAAAGGCGCGGAGCTTGCTTGCTTATGCGCGGTGAAGATTCTTGGGGAGGGCGGGAAGCTGTCGCCGGACATGCGTGAGGAAGACCAGGAGGGTTTAATCCGGCACATCAAGAGCCGGTATCTGCTGGAATGGCAAAAGGAAGTGGACGCCCACGCGAAAGCCAACCCGTTCACCGAATCCGAAAAGGGCTTTCTTGCGGAGCGCTGCGGCGAAGCAGTGTTAAACGCGGTGCTTGACAGCCCCAAAACCGCGTATGGATGCACGTTCCTCTGCGCCGCGGGGTACGGCGGTTCATTGGTTTTAATCCTGCAGCTGGGGGACGGGGATGTGCTTGGGCTGTATGAAGACGGCGAAGTACGGGAGCTTATGGATTACGACCCGCGTAACTTCGCCAACGGGACGCTGTCATTATGCAGCCTGGGTGATGCTAGCGACATTGCGCACAACCTCCTTTCAGGCACGGACGTTCCCGTTTTAATCACCCTTTCCACCGACGGCGTGAAGAACTCCTACGACGACCGGAATCCCGGCGATATTGAGCGGTTCTATCAAATTCCGACGGTAATAAGCAACGAGCTGCGAAAAAACGATTACGACACCGCCGCGGTACGCAAGGGCCTTGAGGGTATGCTAGAGCGTGTAACATCAAACGGCGCGGGGGACGACGTTACAATAGGGGTTTTATTCAATGGGGGTTTATGAGCCCATAACATTTGACAATGCGGGGGACGCGCTCCGTCACATAGCGAACACCGGGTTTAACTTCGGCGGCGCGCCGGTAAGCGGCCGCGACATTTTACTTAGCGACCGAATAGTCGGGATATTTGCGGATATTGCCGCCAATCTGCGCGACGACAAGCAGTTGATTAAGCTCCTGCAGGATCAGGGCGCGCTGTCCGTGTTAAGGGACGCGGCCCGCGCGACTGCCAGTGAGAAAGGCCTTGCCATCAAACGTGCGGTAAGCATACTGCCGTTTGCGAAAACCGAGGGCGAGGCCTTGCTTTATATGTTCGCGGACGCCCTGGGCTGGGACTTGAACCAGCCCGAACCCGTCCCCGAGGCGGAGGAGTACGGCAACACCGTCGCCAACATACTCAACAGCGGCTTCACGGCGATGAAAGACGGATGGATATACTGCGGGTACGGGGATCGGGGCCTCCACAAAACCCAGCCGGAAGCCGCCGCGGATATCCGGCTTAACGACGACGATTGCGAGTACATTAACGTCCTGGGGGACTGGGTATACTACCGCAACAACTCCGACGGGGGCAAGATATATAAAACCCGCACATCAGGCTACGGAAGGGTAAAGCTCAACGACGACGACAGCAGGCCTATCTGGGTCACGGGCGGCCAGGTGTATTACGGCAGCGAAAACGACGGAGGGAAGTTCTGCTCCGTGGATATTAACGGCGGCCGTAAAATAATTCTTGGCGATAAGTTTCGTTTTGTAGACATTGACTTTGATATTAAATGGCAGCGAAAATACCCCGGTTCGGGTATCATTCCGGAGCCCGGGCTTGTTAATTTCGCCGGCGGATGGATTTATTACTGCGACATGAACCCCGTAAGCAAACGCGGGGAGCAAATCCGGTACAACAAGGTGCGCCCCGACGGCAACGATATGACCACTATATATGAAATATACCCTTCAAAGAATTATTATGCGGACGATCTGTATTTTGACGAAGAATATATTTATTATACAATACATACAGCCGAAGGCGAGGACGATCTTTACAGGCTTAACATAAACGCCGCCCGCAAAGGCAACCCGTATCACAAAATCCGCAGGCTCAAATACACAGGTTACCACCTGTTCAATTTCACCGGCGGCTGGATTTACCGCAAGCACGGCGGCGGGATTTCGCGCTTTCGGAACGACGGCTCCGATTTCACGGAAGTGTGCGCGTTTTGACAGCTATATCAATAGATAGAAAATACAATAAAAAGACCTCTGTCTCTTAAGTAACAGGTTTTTGATAGACCCAGACCACTTCGTCCAAGATGTTTTTTCTTGTTATGCGGTTGATTGATTGCATGATACTTGGTAATGACACAAAATCAACATTTATTTTTATTTCCCTAAATCCGGTTATTAACTCATCGCCATAATCTAGGATTTCGGTGATGTTATCTGGATTTATGTCAGAGTAGTCATAAATAATATCGATGTCGCTGTCGGTGGTTTGCTCCCCTCGGGCATAAGAACCAAATACGCCTACTCTTGTAACTGTCGGATATTTTGAAGCGCCTTCGATAATACCGATTATTATGTCATTCATTATTATCATGTTCCCTCTTTTCCAATTCTTCCTCAAGCCCTTCTAAAACCGTATAAAGCTCCGCAAATATGTCTGATTTTATTAAGCGAACACAGATATTATAAACTATGGTGAAGTCAATGTCTGCATAAAAATGGCTCCCCATATGGCGTGTTGTTTCGAGCTTGATTCTGTTCAGTCTAACTAATTTACTCTTCGTACTTGATTGCAAACCGTGATCCTTATTATCTTTGCACTCGTGTATGTTAGTAATAAATTGAGTACACGCGGCTTGGAGGATAGGATCATTATTTAACGCTCTTGCGGTATCGATATCATTTTGCTGAAAGCGTTTTTGATATTTGTGAGGTAGTGTATTATGTTGGTTATTCTTTGGATATCTGTTTCAATGGCCATTTTCACGATATACACTCCCTTCTCGCATTCATTGTAACACAAATTATCATTGTAAGCAAGGCATATTTTGGTCGGAATGAGGATTACCGCGGGATTGCGGTTGTAGGGGCGGCGTTATGCCGCCCGCACGGGATGGGGACGACCACGGGATGGGATTGCGGGTCAAGCCCGCAATGACGGGGGACGGTGTCCGTAGGGGCGATTATTAATCGCCCGCACGGGATGGGGACGACCACGGGATGGGGTTGCGGGTCTGGCCCGCAATGACGGCCCGTGCCCTACGGGGACAAGGGAAAAGCCCCGCCGCCAGCGACGACACCGGCATAAGGGGCCTTTGGGCCGAGCCTGCCTCCCCGGAAGGGGAGGTCAGGCTAAGTAATTGGTGTTAACTGAAGGCAATCTCTGTCTATAGAAATTATTGCTATTGAAGCTCATCCTGCGCAGCAGAAAAGTCTGTAGCCCAATCTGTGTAATCATCCAGAGCGTCATAGTCTTGTACTTCCGCAACAGTGGTAAGCGCGTCAATTTCTGCGTTTATCGCTGTTT
>JAISVU010000125.1 GCA_031271375.1 Clostridiales bacterium
AGTAACTATCTGCGTTCTCGGTTCTGCGCACTCAGTTCTAATTAATTCCGCCGAGAAGGGCAGAAGGGCCCTAAGGCGGGCGCGTTTGATCGCGATGGTCAAGGCGCGCTGGTGTTTCGCGCAGGTGCCGGACATACGGCGGGGCAGAATCTTGCCCCTGTCGGATGTGAACTTTCCGCGCAGTTTTGTTACGTCTTTATAGTCAATATGGTCGATCTTGTCGGTGCAGAACATGCAGACTTTTTTCTTTCTGCGTCCGCGCTTCTTTTGCTGCATCATGCTCATAGTTTTCTCCTTTCGGGATTGATAAGGTTTACCTAGCGTCTAGTTCCTATAACCTAGACCCTAGAACGGCAGATCGTCGTCGTTTAACTCCTGATCGATAAAGAAATCAGGCGGGATATCGTTCTTTGGCTTAGAGGGCTGCGCATACTCGTGAGGCCCGGGCTGGTACTGAGACTGAGGCGGCGGCGAAGGCGGCGCATAGGACTGGCTATACGCGTTGTTCTGCTGCTGTGAGCGCGCCTCAAAAGCGGCCCTGGACTCGGTGAAATACTGGTCGTCCAAAATAATTTCGGTAAACCATCGCCGTTGATTCTGCTGGTCGTCATAAGTGCGTATTTGCAAGCGCCCGGTAACAGCTATCATCATGCCTTTTTTCAAGTATTTCTCAGCGAATTCGCCCTGCTTCGCGAAAGCTACGCAATTAATGAAATCCGCGGTGGGCTCGCCTTCGCGTTTGAAACGCCTGTCCACCGCCAGTGTATAATGCGCTATGCATGTAGGTGATTCGCTGCCCTGTGAATAACGTATCTCGGGGTCTTTTGTCAGACGCCCCATAAGAATGACCTTGTTCATTCCGCGCCTCCTTTAATCATCCGTGCGGATAATCAGGTAACGGATCACGTTTTCCATTATGCGGATACGGTCCTCGATCTCCCTGGGAGCCGTAGGTTCCGCTGAAAAGGTGATAAAGTAATAGAAACCTTCGTTAAACTTCTTGATTTCATAGGCAAGCCTCCGCTTGCCCCAGTCGTCAACCTTATCGACAACCCCGCCGAACCGCGCCACCAGCGCCGTCACCTTCTCGAACTCTGTTTTGAGGTTCTCTTCGTCGAGGTCCGGCTGCAAAATTACCGCCAATTCATACTTGTTCATGTAACGCACCTCCTTCCGGTCTATGGCCTTCAGCTGCTAGAACTCAGAACCGAGAGCCCAGAACCCAGATAGTTACCTTTAAGTAATTAATCTTGGTTCTCGTAAATCTCTATTTGCTCTCTTCTTTATTACGGTTCCTTTTATCGCTGAAAGCAAGGAATTAATGTTGCAAGGGCTTATAATACCATAAATATGAATATGTGTCAATCAAAAATTCGCGGACATGCACGGTATTAAAAGCCGATAACTGTCTCCCTTGCAATAGCCTCATGCTGCTTGTACATTCATGCGCTTGCCGTGGCATGAACTGATTTGCTTATTGACTGGGTTTATACGATAATTTATAATAACTATAATTAACCCGCATAAAAAGTGAGGTGAGAGATATGAGTATGGAAACAGACGCTTTGCTCCGCTCGATCTTATACGGTATTATGGCTGCGAAGAAAGACGGAAAAGGCATTGACGCCGCAATAAGCGTAGTACGGGTTATGTGCAGTAAGGACATGATTGCCGCCGTAGAAAAAGAGTTGAATGAAGATAGAAAGTAATAATTCTTAAAAGCGTAAGAGAGGCCACAGGGAACTTGACCCCGTGGCCCTATTTCTTCTGTTCTTTTTTAACTTTTCACTTCTTTCCTCTTTCTATTGCCTGCATATTCAGCGGCAGCAGCTTCGCGGCTTTCTGTCCGAATTTATCCATCAGCACGCCTTCAATTTCGGCGTCGGTAAATTCGGGATGGAGGCGCAGATAACCGCCCAGCATCACCATATTCTGCACCTTTGGGTTGTTCAGCTCAACGCTGATATTGGTCGCGTCGATCTTTATCAGGTTAATGTCGCTCCTGTCAATCTCTTTGCTGACGATGGAGGTATTGATGATTACCGAGCCGCCCGGGGCCGCTGCGGGCAGAAACTTGTCTACGGAGGGATTGTTCAGCAAAATCAACACGTCGGCGTTCTTTGTGATAAGCGGGCTGCCGATGACCGCGTCGGAGGCGATAACGGAGCAGTTGGCTGTGCCTCCGCGCATCTCCGCGCCGTAGGAGGGCATCCAAGTCACATTCTTGCCTTTGCTGAGGTGAAGCGCGGCGATAATCTGGCCTATTGTCAGCGCGCCTTGTCCCCCGAACCCGGATATTATAACCCTTTCGGTCATACCTGCTCACCCCGGTCCTTAAAGACCCCCAGCGGGTAGTAGGGTATCATCTTTTCCTTAACGAACTTCATCGCGTCCGCCGGGGTTACGTTCCAGTTGACATTGCAAGTGGAAAGCAGTTCCACCATCGTGAAGCCCTTGCCCTCGGCCTGGTACTGGAAGGCCTTCTTCACGGCGGCTTTGGCCTTGCGGATATTCGGCACGTCGTGGAGCGAGGCCCGTTCCAGGTAATATGCCGACGGCAGCTGCGCCAGCATTTCGCATACGCGGATGGGCTTGCCCTGGTTCGCCTCTTTGCGGCCGAAAGGCGATGTCGTTGTCTTTTGATCCACCAGCGTTGTGGGGGCCAGCTGGCCGCCGGTCATGCCGTAGATGGCGTTGTTTATAAAGATTATCGTTATATTCTCGCCCCTGTGGGCGGCGTGAACGGTTTCGGCGGTGCCGATGGCGGCAAGGTCGCCGTCGCCCTGATAGGTAAAGACGATGGAATCGGGGTTGGTGCGCTTAACACCGGTGGCTACCGCCGGAGCCCGCCCATGAGCGGCCTGAATGCAGTCGCAGTTAAAGAAATCGTAGGCGAACACGGAGCAGCCCACGGGCGCTATGCCTACGGCCCGCTCAAGCAAGCCCAGCTCTACAAGGGATTCCGCCACCAGCTTATGCGCTATGCCGTGAGTACAGCCGGGGCAGTATGTCAGCGGCTTGTCCGTCAGGCCGCGGGATTTTTCATAGATAACGCTCATTGCGCCTCGCCCCCTTTCTTTAATATCGCGCAGGCCTTGTCCGCCAGCTCGTCCGGCTCGAAGACCGAGCCGCCCGTGCGGCCGTAGAAATGAACCGGGAGCCTGCCGTTGACGGCAAGCCGCACGTCCTGAACCATCTGACCCATACTCAGCTCGCAGACTAACAGGGCTTTGACGCTCGCGGGGAGGTTCTGGAAGGCCGCTTCCGGGAAGGGCCACAGGGTTATCGGCCTGATTAACCCGGCTTTTATACCGCGTTTCTTCAATTCCTCTATGGCGTTTACGGTAATACGCGAGGGCGTTCCGTAGGCGGCGAGGGCTATTTCGTCCCCGTCCTTCACTGTGCTCTCATACATTGCTTCGTTTGCGCGTATTTCATCATAGACCCTTGCCAGCTCAAGATTGCGTTTCTCCAGCGAAGCCGCGACAAGATCCAGCGAGTTGACGATGTTGCGCGGACGCTTGCCGGAATGGCCGTTGGCGGCGTAGGATTCAATGTCATTGTTGTAGCGGGGCAGGGGAGTTATCTCCGCCGGCTCCATCATCTGGCCGATCATACCGTCTAAGTAGACCATAACGGGCGTGCGGTAGCGTTCGGCTATGTTAAATGCTTTCTGAATCAAATCCGTGGCTTCCTGGATACTGTTTGGGGCGTACACCGGCGTATAATAATCGCCGTTGCCTCCTCCCCGCGTCGCCTGGAAATAGTCGGCCTGACTGGGGAGAATACCGCCAAGCCCAGGCCCGCAGCGGGACACGCTTACAATAAGGCAGGGCAGCCTGGAAGCGGCGAGGTATGATATGCCCTCCTGTTTAAGGGCGACGCCGGGGGACGACGAGGAAGTCATAACCCTGGCTCCGGCGGCGGCGGCGCCGTAAACCATGTTTATCGCGGCCACCTCGGACTCGGACTGGACGAACACGCCCCCGGCCTCGGCCAGTTTCGCGGCCATGTACTCGGGTATTTCGTTCTGCGGGGTGATGGGATAGCCGAAGAAAGCCCTGCATCCGGCCGC
>JAISVU010000234.1 GCA_031271375.1 Clostridiales bacterium
CCGCCCCGCATGGACATCGCCGAATGGGCGGAGGAATACCGCATCGTGTCCAGCGAGGAAGCGGCGGCGCCCGGCCCCTGGCGCAACAATTACGCGCCGTATACTGTTGACGTTATGAAGGCCATATCCGACCCCTTCGCGCGCGGAATAGTAATGATGTGGGGAGCGCAGCTCGGTAAGACAAACGTTCTAGGGAATACGATAGGCTACCACATACACCTCGATCCCTGCCCTATAATGATCGTGGAGCCGACCATTGAGTTAGCCGAATCCTGGAGCGGTAAACGATTCGCGGCAATGATCCGCGATATGCCATGTCTTCGGGAAAGGATACCGTCAGAGAAGGGCCGTACACCGGGTAATACTCTAAGGGAAAAGATATTCCCTGGCGGTTATCTCACAATAGCGGGCGCTAACAGCGCCCCGTCGCTTAAAAGCCGCCCTATACGGGTGGTTCTTTTTGATGAGGTTGACGAAGCGCCTGTTGACTTAGACGGCTAGGGCGATCCGGTTAAACTTGCCGAGATACGTTCAACAGGATTCCCTAACCGCAAATTGATATTAGCATCGACGCCGACTATCAGAGGCAAATCCCGCATTGAGACAGCGTATGAAGCGTCCACGCGGGAACGGTGGTGCCACTCCTGCCCGCACTGCGGCGAGTGGTCGGCATTCTCTTGGCGCAGACTGCAGTTGGATTCGCTTACAATGGTTTGTCCATTCTGCGAAAACACATACAGTAAAAGGGAATGGTTAAGCGGCGGCGGGAAATGGATAGCGGAAAACCCGGAAGCCCCGGTAAGGGGTTTCCATGTTACTACTATAGACGCGCCGACATTGAGCTGGGCCGAGCTCTCGGATGAATGGGCCGAGGCAAACCGCAGGGCGAAATCAGGTGACTACGCCGCGTTAAAGACTTTCATCAACACCCGCCTCGCCGAAACTTGGGAGCAACCCGGTGAAGTAGTGGAAGGCCATGCGCTGGAAGCGCGCAGAGAAATATACGGCGAGGGTTTGCCTGACGGCGTCTGCATTCTTACAATGGGCGTCGATGTTCAAGATGACCGGTTGGCTTATGAGGTTGTCGGATGGGGTTTGGGTTTTGAAAGCTGGGGTATAGAATACGGCGAATTATGGGGCAGTCCGAGGCAGGGGGATGTATGGAATCGTCTTGACGATATCCTGGCCCGGTCTTGGTTCTGGAGGAACGGCAAGGCGTTGAGGATAAGTACGACAGCGGTAGACACCGGCGGGCATATGTCAACCCAGGTTTATACCTATTGCAAAGCCAGGGAGCCTCGCCGCGTATATGCCGTGAAGGGCCAAGCTGGCGATAAACTGCCGATGACCCGCCCGGGCAAGGCCGGCATGAATGCTCGTTTGTTCATGGTCGGAGTTGACGGGATTAAGCAGGATATAATTACTTGGCTTAAAAGAGGCAATCATGGCGAGGGGTATTGTCACTTCCCTATCGGTGAGGGCGGCGAAATAATAAACGGATATGATACCGCGTATTTTGACATGCTCACCGCCGAGAAACGCGTCTTAACACAGAATAAACGCGGTTTCAATGTTTACACATGGGAAAAACCGGCGGGACGGCGCAACGAGGCTTTTGACTGCCGCGTATACGCCAGGGCGGCGCTGCGTATTATGTCCAACCGCGACGACCAGCTGTTGAAGCGCCAGCACGCGCTCGCCGGATGGGTAGCCCCTGTACTGAAAGGCGCGAAGAAAAGCGTCCCAAGCATGGCAGGAGGAAAACCGAAAACTAAAAACAGCTCAAATAGAAACATTCAAGCCGCCTCACGGGCGGTTACTCTTTAGCATGGAGGGGTGAATATCATGGCGCTTAATCCGAGGGATAAGCGGCGGCTTGAGCGGGCAAAAGGCGATTATGATTTCTACAAAGAAGCAGAACGCGCAATAGTAGGCGGCGCGCAGCAGTACAGCATGGGCAGCCGCTCAGTAACCAAAGCCCAGCTCTCATATATCCAAAAACGCATAAACGAATTGGAAGATACAATAGACGCGCTGGAACTGCCCGGTAGCCGGTTTAAGCGCGTTGTCCCGATAGACCAATAGGATAACAACAATCACGCGACCCGAAAGGGCCGCTTTTTTGTGGGGCGAATAGAGATGTCAGAAAGTAAAGCAAAGAAGAATACGCCAAGAAACATAAGAAATCTCAGCGCTTCCGGTTACTCAAACAGCGCCGCGTCGCTTACAAAGCCCGTCTTCAAGGGATGGTCATGGACAGGAGGCAGCCCGGACGACGACATAATCGCAAACCTGCCCGTTATCAGGCAGCGGTCAAGGCAGCTGACAATGGAAGCGCCAGTGATTGCGGGCTTGTATAAAACGCTAACGACAAACTGCGTAGGCGACGGACTGCGGCCCGAACCCGCCCCGGACGTTGAGTTTCTCGGTATGTCGCCTGAAGACGCGAGTAAGTTCAAATCGTCGGTGCTGCGGTTTTGGGAGCTGTTCGCGGAGACGCCTAACTGTGACGTTTTCCGGCGCGACAATTTCTACGAGCTTACGCGGCTTGTGTCCAGGGCGCAGGATGAAAGCGGCGATGTGTTCGTGACACTGCCGATGTTTGAGCGCAAGAATATACCCTTTGCATTGAAACTCCAGGTGATAGAGGCCGACTGCGTTGCTGATCCGGAAGGGTGGGATCCCCTCAAATATCAGATGGAGGGTGCTGATATATTCGGCGGCGTGGAACTATCTGAACGCGGTCATGTCCTTGCTTACTGGTTTTACATAGGGCATCCGCTTTCACACAAGCCTACGTCTGTATTAAAACCCGACTGGTACCGTAACCCCTGGGTTCGTATCCCGGCCTACGGCGAGGAAACAGGGCGCCCGAATGTCCTTCATATGATGGAGAGCCTACGCCCCGGACAGCGCCGCGGTATACCGCTCATCACGCCGACGATCGAGATGGCGTTGACCCTTGACCGGTACATGAAAGCCGAGGCCATAGCCGCGCAGATACAAGCGATGTTCACGGTAATCGTTACCAGCGACATACCCGAAGCAATGGCGGCGGATATGTCCGCGATGTTCGACGGAGAGGTAAACGGCGTCCAGCCCGGCAACGACGATATTTTCATGGGTAACGGCACTATCATGTACGCGCGGCCCGGTGAGAAGGTAGAGCCTATAGACCCCAGCCGCCCGCATTCGGTGTTTGGAGAATTTATAGGGAACGTCTTGCAGATGTGGGGGCCGTCCGTCGGCATACCTTACGAGATGCTTATACAGAAATTTGACGCCTCATACAGCGCCAGCCGAGCGGCGATAAATATGGCGGCGTCGAACTTCAAAGTAAAACGCGCCGGATTGGTTCACGACTTCTGCCAGCCGGTCTATGAAGCCTTCATGGATGAAGCCGTGGCCCGGGGTTGGATTCCAGCCAAAGGATATTATAACAGCCCTGTCGCCCGGCGCGCTTATACGCGGGCGTCATGGAGCGGCCCAGGTATGCCGCAGATAGACCCCGTCAAAGAGGTCGCGGCGTATAAAGTGGCTATTGACTTAGGGCTTATCAGCCGCAGTAAAGCGGCCCGTGAGTACAACGGAACGGACTATTATCAAAACGTGCAGGAGCTGGCTCGGGAGCTCGAAGAGGCAAAACGGGCGGGATTGAGCCCCACGGAGCTTATAACGGTAGATAGAGGGGGCGTATAAGTTGGCGCAAATAACACCGGGACGCCTGGACATATACGGCGAAATCGTATCGGAAAATAAAAATGACGGAGTTTCGCCCGGATACGTCCTTAAACGCTTAACAGACATGGGCGAGGTTGCCGAGATCGATATGCACATGTTTTCTCAGGGCGGGGAGCTGGACGCGGGCTTCGCCATATACTCAATGCTCAGGCAGCGCCCCGAGCCTGTGACGGCCTATGTAGAGGGGATCGCGGCGTCAATAGCGACGGTGATAATGTGCGCCGCCGACCGCGTTTATATGGCGGATTCCGCGAGGTTATTAATACATAACCCGTTTGTTCCGGCGGCTTTCGGAATAGGTATAGACGACGCCAGAGGGATCGCCGCAGACATTGAATCGGGGATGTTGGCGATGGCCCGCGTTTATGCCAAGAGAACAGGCAAGAGTGATGAGGAAATGCTGGCGGTTATGAAAGGCGAAACAGGAACCGGTACATGGTTCACGGCGGAGGAGGCTATCGCGGCGGGCTTCGCCGACGGCTTGATACCGGAAACCAAGAAACCACGGGAGATTGCCGCCTGTCTGGCTCCCGGCGTTTTTAGCTGGCGCGGCCACAGGATAGATTTAAGTAATTACCCTAATGTATCAAAGCATACTAAAGGGCTAGAAATACAGCTTGCGAATAAGAAGGGAGCAGAACAAATGAATTTTTTCAACCGTAAGAAGCCGCAGGCAATCAAGGCAGCTCTAACTGAAATGATTTGTCCTCACTGCGGGGCGGCGGCGACACTGGACACGGAAAGCGGCGAGGTCGCGTTGACTGACGCGGAGGAAAGCCAAGTTGAGCAGCAGGACGAACCCGCAACCGCAAAGAGGGTCAAAGCGAACATAAGGGCAGAGCTGTTTACCGTAACCTGTCCGGCTTGCGGCGAGGAATACGTTTGGGATACCGACGCGGAAGCGGACGGCGATACCGCCGAACCCGCCGTTAAAACAGCGGAGGCAGAAGCAAAGCGTAAGAAGCCCGGCGTCAAAGCGAAGAAAGGCGCGCCTCGGGTTGTAAGGGGTAAAAAGGCTCTCCCCGTCAAAGCGGAATTGATTCCTGTCGTGTGCCCCAGCTGCGGGGCCGGGATCGAATTTGACGCGGACACCGCTGAGGTGGATGAAGGCGTTGACGGAACTCAGAACTATATTGTTGACTGCCCTATATGCGGGGCCGAAATAATGGTGCCGGTAGATGAAAAGACAGAAGAAATAACTCCCGAGCCTTTGCCCGAGGGTACAACTCCGGCGGAAGCCTACCGCAAGGGCGTACTGGCGGAGCGCCAGCGTATGCTTGCCCTGGACGAAATGCAGATCGCGGCCCCTGGTCTCGCCCCCATGCTGACAATGGCGAAGAAGTCCGGGGCATCTGTCCAGGCGATGAGCCGCAATGTTTTTAAAGCCATGTCCGCTGGCGCGGCGAGCCCTGCCGGGAACCGCCTTGCGGCGCTTAACCGCGACGTGGCGGCCAGCGGCGCTAACAATATGCCTTTGCCCGCGCATTACGGCAAGAGAGCTGCTTTCGGTGCGATTGTCAATAAGAGACTGGAGGACAGATAATGAAGAATCTTTATTCCCCGAATGTTGACGCCTCAACGGTTGATAACCTTGTGTCAGGGACGCTAATCCCCTGTAAAGTTATTTCCGGTGAACTGGAGGCGGGCGGCGGCATCCTTTTACGCGGTACGTTGCTGACCGCCGAGGACGACGGTACTTACACAAAGTATGCCGACGGCGAAATAAACGGCGTGCTGCTCAACGATGTTGACACTGACGACGACGATGAAAGGTTAAGCGCCGCCGTCGCCTGCTGCGGCGAGTTTAACCAGAACAAGATCGACGAGGTCATGGGAGCGGAAACCCCGGCCGCCGCCATTGTCGCGGCTAGGAAACAGCAGCTCTATATCGCCCCGATGGAACCCGCGCCGGAAGCGTATTAATAACAGGAGGTAACCAATGTCTGACTTAATCAACAGAAACGATCCCAGGACACAGCTTGCGCCGGTGCTTACCGTGCGGCCCATGTCCACGTTCTTCCGCGATCACTTTATGGGCGGGGCGGACGAGTATTTCCCGACCGAGAATGTCGAGTGGGACAAGGTAATCGAAGGCGCGCCTCTTGCGCGGTTCGTGGGCGACGACCTGACAGTGGAAGCCTCGGAGCGGGCCGGGTTCCAGACCGATGAGATCAAGACCCCGCTTATGCAGGAACGCCGCATAATCAGCGCTAAGGACATAAACCGCAGGCGCCCCGGCGAAAATATCTTCGCCCCCATGACGGACGCGCAGCGCCAGGCGGAGCTTCACGCCGACGATCTCAAGTTTTGCCTGAACTCCATCGACAACCGGATAGAGGTTATGGTTTCGCAGTTTATCACGACCGGGCGAATCCCGATTGTCGGCGTTGGCGTCAACCGCGTAATCGACTATATGATACCCAACAAGACCGTGCTCACCGGCGGCGACCGCTGGGGCCAGACAGGCGTCAGTATCATCGACTCTATTCGCGGATACGTGGACGCCATGAGCGGCCTGGGATATACCATCGACGAGGTCATAATGTCGCCCGAAGTATGGAAGGTCGTGTACTCTGACGAGACTATCCAGAAACTTCTGGACATCCGCCGCTACGAGTTGGGCGAAATAGCCCCCGAGTCGCCTTCAAAATACGGAGCGGCTAGACGCGTCGGCTTCCTTGCCGATCCCTATGTCACGCTTTACGTACAGAACAGCGAATACGGCGGAACGTCAAACCGCCAGCGCCATCTTCCCGCGGGCATGGTCTTGTTCGTTTCCGGCGACGCGAGGCGTAACAAGCTGGGCTACGGGGCTTATACCTACATGGACGAGGAAGAGCAATGGCAGACGGTAAGCGGGAGGTACATTCAGCAGTTCTTCAAAGAACGCCGCCCGCCGCGCGAGGAAATCCTTGTGACGTCCCGCGCCGTGCCGATCCCGTTCAACGCGGAAAGTTGGTACGTGTTACAGGCTATCTAATTACAGGAGGGCATTATGGCAAAGACAACCAAATACATCCCCGTGTGGAACATAGTTCACAAGGGCGTTACATACGCTCCCGCGGGCAAAGGCGAAGCGCAGAGGACGCTCCCCGGCGATTTCCCTGAGGCGGAGTTAGAGCGGCTTTTAAAAATGGGCGCGGTTAAGAAAATGGTCTTCGATGACAGCGAAGACGACCAGGGCCAGGATCAAGACCTTGATGAAGACACTGAAGTCAGCCTTGACCAAGACCTTGACCAGCTGACCTATAACCAGCTTAAGAAATTAGCCAAAGATAAAGGCGTTTCCGCTCCCGCCGGGACGACAAAGGCCGAGTTGGTGCAGATGCTGACACAGGCGCTTGAATCGGAGCGGCCTGACGAACCCGAGGAATAACCCGTGTCCGCCTTCAAGGATATGGTAGCCGCCGACATTAATAACGTCTTTTTTAATGCCGGCGAGCTGGCCGACATTTTTGACGTTCAAGGCATAGGCAAAATCCCCATCATGCAGGACGACGACCGCATCCTGGAGAGGACGGACAACTCCGCGCTGGGTACCGAGCTGGGCGAGGGCTTGATCTTCGTCAGGGCCGCCGACTGCCCGCGTATGCCTCAGGCGAATGAACGCATGATCATCACCGATAAAAACGGCAGAAAGGCCGAGTGGTACGTGCGGCATATCGTCGAGAACACGGGCGTCTACGAGATTCGCCTGCACCGGAGGAAGCAAGAGGCCTATGGCTAGCGTGACTTTGGAAATCCCCCCGGCGAAACTGGCGGAGATTGATAAGAAGTTCAGCATCTTTATAGAGCAGAAAAAGATCGACCAAGCTATAAACTCCGCCGCCGACCGTGCCGCAAAGGCGGGGATGACCGAGACGAAGCGCCGCATACCAAAGCAATATACGATTCCAAAGGCTCACATTCAGGACGCTAAGGTCATTTCGGCCTCAAGGAACGCCGGAACCGGAATTACAGGCGCTTCCTTTCGGATTAAAGACAGCCCGCACAGCCTTATAAATTATGATGGCGTCAGCCCAAAGCAGGCAAACACCGGAGGCCCGCTAAAGGTTCATATCCGTAAAAGCAATGCCGCAAAGGTAATCAGAGGCAGGAAAGGCCCCTGGTTTGTGGGCGCGGCCTCTCGCGCGAAAAGCCAAATAAATTCAGGCAGCCAGAGCATAGCGGTTTTCAACAGGGAGCCCGGTGAGTATATGAAAAATCCTTATACCCGTCACGAAGTCCACGGCATCAAGGATTCGAAGGGCGAACCGGGTAAAGGGATGGGGCAACCGGGTACTTTTAAGTCCGTGTGGGGCGAATCCCGCCGTAAGAACTGGAAACATAAGCGCGAAAAGATTAAAAAACGCCATACTCTGGGAGCGTCCGCGATGTTCTCAAATCTTAAAATAGGGCCATATGCCACCGACCGGGCCAGAGAGATTCTAAATAAGCGCCTCGACCACGAAATAAAGAGGCTTCTGGAGAAAAAATGACATCATACCCGCAGTTAAAACTTCTTGACAACTCCCCTATGGGCTGGTTGACGCCATCGCCGAGCGGGTGAAAGCCGTCCTGGGTAAATCCTGGTGGTACCCGAACGAGCATATCGGCGAGGCAAACGACCCTCACGTCCATGTTCAGTATCTCCCCGTCAGCGACGTATCCAGCGCCGAACCGGACGAGAGCAAATACTTTCCGCTGGTTCAATTAGTTCACATCTCAGGTGAAATGGACAAATCCCTCGACGAAGCCAAACAGACAGTTATTATCCTGTTTGGCGGATGGGACGGCGGCGCGGACAATAACGGCTGGCGCATACCGTCGGCCATGCTTTGGGCGGTACTTCAAGACTTATTGAACCGCCCCATTATCGGCGGTTTCAAGTTCGTTCCGCCGGTTGAATGGTCACTGCCCTATAACGACAACGGCCCCTATTACACGGCGTCCCTAACCACCGCTTGGGAATGCTCCCACCTCATTTTTGAGAACGGGCCGGGCCGCGGCGCGGGAACCGAAGAACAGGTAATCCATGAAAGGAAATAGCAGATGGCATACAGACACGGAGTGTATATCCAAGAAACCCCGACGCAGCTGACGCCGCCGGTACAGGTCGATTCCGCCTTGCCCGTGGCTTTTGGCACAGCGCCTATCCACAGACTGGAGGATCCGGTGGCGGCGGTAAACGTCCCGATGATATTTTACGGTTACCAGGAAGCCGTCATGGCGATCGGCTATTCCGACGACTGGACGAGGTTCACGCTGGCGGAGATGTTGTACTCGCAGTTCATGGTTCACAACATATCGCCCTTAGTGTGCGTCAATATATGGAATCCGCTAGAGAACGCCGAGGACGCCGCCGCCGTCGAGCTGCAGGTTTTAAAAGGCGCTGTTGAGATTGACGACGCGATGGCGATGATAAGCACCGTCAGCGTCCTAAAAGCCGGCGACGGCGCGTATGTGCGCGGAACGGATTATTCGCTGGCGTATGACGGCGATAAACTGGTTATTACCGTCTTGGGCGGCGGGAAAATCCCGGCCGATGTTGCCGCCCTGACTGTCACTTATAAAAAGGCGGTAATAGACGGAATAGAAGCGGCGGACATTATCGGCGGCATTGACCCTGGCACAAAGAAACGCTCCGGCATTGAACTGGCCGACGAGGTGTTCCTTCGCTTCCAGAAAAGCCCCGGTTTCCTGCTGGCCCCCGGCTGGAGCGACGAGCCGGGCGTAGCCGCCGCGCTGATGAGCAAAGCGAAGTCGCTCAACAGCGGGAACTTTTCCTGCATCGCCCTGCTGGACTTCCCTACCGGCGGCCAGGTCAGTAACTACAGCGCCGTCCCCGAATGGAAGAATAACAACGGCTATAACTCGCCCTACGCCTTCGGCGACTGGCCCTGCGTAGCCATTGACGGCCG